>JAJYPQ010000567.1 GCA_021795255.1 Pseudomonadota bacterium | reverse complement strand
TGGCTCATCGGGTATCGCGGTCGGCATGGCGACCAATATCCCGCCGCATAATCTCTCCGAGGTTATAGACGCCCTGCTCGCTTTGATCGAAAACGGCGATTTATCCGTGGATGCCTTGATGGCCTATATCCCCGGACCTGATTTCCCGACGGCGGCCATCATCAATGGGAGCGCGGGCATCCGCGACGCCTATCTCACCGGGCGTGGCAAGATCTACGTGCGCTCACGAGTCGAGATCGAAGAGGAACGTCCTGGTCGCCGTCAGGCCTTGATCGTGACTGAGCTTCCGTATCAGGTTAATAAGGCGCGCTTGCTCGAAAAGATCGCCGAGCTCGTGAAAGAGGGCCGCGTCGAAGGGATAGCCGAATTGCGCGACGAGTCCGACAAGTCGGGCATGCGCATGGTGATCGAGTTAAAGCGCGGGGAAAACGCCGAGGTTATCTTGAATAACCTGTACCAATTGACATCCTTACAGACGGTCTTTGGTATCAACATGGTGGCGCTCGATGACGGCCAGCCCAAGCTTTTGAATCTGCCGCAGATCCTGAAGGCGTTCTTGAGCCATCGGCGCGAGGTCGTCACCCGCCGCACCTTGTATGATCTGCGCAAATCTCGTGAGCGCGCCCATGTCTTGGAAGGGCTCGCTGTCGCCCTTGAAAACATCGATGAGATCATCGCCGTTATCAAGGCCGCGGAAGACCCGGCGAGCGCTCGTAAGCGCCTCCTAGAACGGTCGTGGTCGGCGCGGCTCGTGGGGGCTTTACTGAAAGACGCCTCCTCGGCCTCGCGGCTCGAGGGGCTCCCGCCCGGGGTGGGCTTAGTGGGCGAGGGATATATCCTGACCGAGGTTCAGGCCCAGGCGATCCTGGACTTGCGGCTCCATAGGCTGACCGGGCTCGAGCAGGAAAAGATACACGGCGAGTACCAGGAGATCCTGCGACGTATCGAAGCCTTGTCTGAGATATTGCGCCGCGATGGGCGCTTGATGGAGGTGATTCGCGACGAACTCTTGGTGATCAAGAGTCAATACGGGGATGCCCGGCGCACCGAGATCTATGCCGGCCGCGTGGATCTGAGCCGGGAGGATTTGATTGCCCAGGAGACGGTGGTCGTGACCTTGTCGCATGCCGGTTACACCAAAGCTCAGCCACTTGCGGATTACCGGGCCCAGCGCCGCGGCGGCAAGGGCCGGAGTTCCGGGCGCATGCGCGAAGAGGACTTCGTCGACCGCCTTGTTGTGGCCAATACCCATGACACCATTCTGTGTTTCTCGAATCGCGGCAAGGCCTACTGGCTCAAAGTCTACGACCTGCCGCAGACCGGTCATGGAGCGCAAGGCCGGCCCATCGTCAATTTTCTGCCGCTTAGCGAAGGCGAGAAGCTTACGACGATTCTCCCCTTGCCGACGTTCGAGGAGGGTAAGTCGGTGTTTATGGCGACCTCGGACGGGACCGTCAAAAAGACCCCGTTGGCCGATTTTTCGCGGCCACGCACGAGCGGGATCGTGGCGATCGACCTCGTCCCCGGCAACGTTTTGGTTGGCGCCGGTATTACGGGCGGGCAAAGCGATATTCTGCTGTTTAGTAATGGCGGTAAGGCCATCCGTTTCCACGAGCAGGACGTGCGCTCCATGGGCCGCAACGCCCGAGGCGTGCGCGGCGTGAGCTTGCGCGACGGCCAATGCGTGGTGTCGCTCATGATCGTCGATCCGGCGGCTCAGACCCAAGCGGTCTTGACCGCTGCCGAGAACGGCTATGGCAAACGTACGCCATTTTCGGATTTCCCCTGTCATAATCGCGGTGGCCAAGGGGTCATCTCCATGCAGGTTACGGAACGTAACGGAAAGATTGTAGGCGCGGTCTTAAGCGGAGAGGATGATGAGGTGATGATGATCACCGACAGTGGCAGCCTGATCCGCATGCGGGCTTCCGAGATTTCCATGACGAGTCGCAATACGCAGGGCGTGCGACTCATGGGCTTGGATGGGGGAGAGCGTCTCGTGGGGCTTGAGAAGATAGAGGAGGCCTCGGTTTTGGGCGACGCCGAGACTGGGGCTGGTAGCCAGGCGATAGCGATGGATGGTGACAATGACGCAGATCTTTAATTTCGGGGCGGGTCCGGCGGTCATGCCGCAAGCGGTCTTGCGCAAGGCGCAAGAGGAGCTCGCGGAGTGGCACGGCAGTGGCATGTCGGTGATGGAAATGAGCCATCGCGGCAAGGAGTTCATGGGCATCATGAGTCATGCCGAGTCGTCCTTGCGAGTGCTTTTAGGGATTCCCGATCACTATAAGGTGTTGTTCCTCCAAGGTGGCGCCTCCTTGCAGTTTGCGATGGTCCCGATCAATTTATTGCGTGGCAAGACCGGTGCTGATTACATCAACACCGGTGAATGGTCGAAAAAGGCGATAGCCGAGGCCCGGCGCTTTGGCGAGATCAATGTCGCGGCAAGCGGCGAGGCCGGTAAGTTCACGGACGTCCCCTTGGAAGAAACCTGGACATTGAAGGCCGATGCCGCTTACGTCCACTACACGCCCAACGAAACGATAGGGGGCGTCGAGTTTCCCTTTGTTCCGGACACCCGCGACGTGCCTTTGGTGGCCGATATGTCGTCCACGATTCTCTCAAGACCGCTTGATGTCAGCCGTTTTGGGCTGATTTATGCCGGCGCGCAAAAGAACATAGGTCCGTCGGGCCTGACTGTGGTAATCGTCCGTGAAGACCTATTGGGCAAGGCTTTAAAGACTATGCCGCTGATGCTCGATTACCAGGTTCATGTCGAGAATGACTCCATGTACAACACCCCGCCGACCTTCCCCATCTACATGGCCGGCCTCGTGTTTGATTGGCTAAAGGCCCAGGGTGGCTTAAGCGGTATGGCGCGTATAAACGAGCGTAAGGCGCGCCTCTTGTACGATTGCGTTGAGCAATCGGGCGGCTTTTATACCTGTCCTGTCAAGGCACGGGCACGCTCCTGGATGAATGTCC
>JAJYPQ010000566.1 GCA_021795255.1 Pseudomonadota bacterium | reverse complement strand
TCTGCCCAGCTCTTTGTCGGCTTGCTCCAAGGCCGAAGGCCCCATGCCCAGAAGATCTATGATCGAGCCGCGAGCAGGCGTTGAAGGCATCCAAAGGACGCTCCCATCCTGTGGGTTTGCCAAGACACTTTCCGTCATCCGATCGTGAAGGAAGGGCTTGAGTCGATCGCGTTCGTCAGCGCTTAAGCTCCGCTCCGCCCGGATAGACCACAGCACCCCGCGCTCAAGCCGCACAAGGTTCGCAAGCCCACAACGCTGCGCGATATCGCTAGCCTTACTCGACCATTCGGAAATCGTACCCAACCTCGGCACCACCAGAAACTCGTCGCAGGGAACGCCGGGCGCGATCGCAGGAGTGCCGTAGTCGAGGAGCGCCGCCAACACCCGCTCTTCCGGACCCGACAAGGGCTCCTGCAGTCGGACAAAATGCCGATACTGGGCAAAGACCGCTACAACGGGCGCCAAGCTTGCTAGCTGGCGGAGCTTGCGATCCGCCCGAAAAGCAGCTAGGGCATTGGGCCCAGCGATATTGAGGGTGACATCCACGGTATAGGCGTCCGGCTCAAAGGCCCCCGCGGTTTGGCTTGCAAGCGATCATCGCCTTAAGGCTCATGACGTTCACAAGACGATCCCACGGGGGTTGCGGTCAGGTCAGGGAGCGGGGGCCGCTACGAGCGGCGCCACATTCCCATTAGTGTCTCCACCGTTTGCGTTCGACTGGGTACTACTCAGCGGAGGGCCGCTAAGTCCCGCGGGAACCTTCGGCTCGGAAGCGGACGGCGAAGTGGCCACGGCCGGCCCAAGCGGGCCCGACGGCGGTTTCGCCTCGCGCCGCGTACCAGGCGCCGGGCTCGTCACCGTATGTGGCAGGGAAAGCGCGGCCGCGGGATAGCGACTATGGTTGGGCGGCGCTGACAGGCCTTTTGGGATTCGCAGAGGCGGCAAGGGGGGCGGCACCACATAAGAGGGGGCCTGACAGCCCCCATTCGGCGACGCGCAGCCCCCCAAAGTCAAACTCGCCGCCAGTACCACAGCCCCTAAATACCGATATCTCATGTTTCTACCCCCGCCTGGCGCAATGCCGCTTGTACGGCCGCTACTTTGGTTAATGACAGCGGCGTTAAAGGCAACCGCAGGTGGGGCCCGATCAACCCCATGGCATGCAGTGCCCATTTCACCGGGATCGGATTGGATTCAACGAACAAGGCCTGGTGGAGACCAGCCAATGTCTCGTCGAGTCGGCGCGCGAGTTCGGCGTCGCCTGCAAAAATGGCCTCCCATACCGCACTCATGGTTTTGGGCGCTACATTGGCGGTCACCGAGATTACGCCGGCCGCCCCCATAAGCCCAAGCGCGACCCCGGTCGCATCGTCGCCTCCGTATAAAAGAAACTCAGGGGGGCAAAGGCGGCGAATCGCATGGGCCCGGTCGAGATCGCCGGTCGCCTCTTTTATTCCGATAATGCCCGGGACTCGGGCAAGCCTCGCCACCGTTTCCGGCAACAGATCGCAGGCCGTGCGGCTCGGCACGTTGTAAAGGATAATGGGCAGGTCAGCGGCCTCGGCGATCGCCGTAAAGTGCCGAAAAAGTCCTTCCTGGGTAGGCTTGTTGTAATACGGGGTCACGACAAGACAGGCGTCAACCCGCGCCGCGGCCGCAGCCTGCGTAAGCGCAACGGCCTCGGCGGTCGCATTGGCCCCCGTGCCGGCGATGACCGGGAGGCGCCCTGCGACATGCCGGACGACGTGCGCGACAACCGCGATATGCTCATCGACATCCAGAGTCGAGGCTTCGCCTGTCGTGCCTGCCGCGACGATGCCATGGGTGCCGTTGCGTATATGAAAATCAAGGAGGCTATCGAGGGCAGAAAAATCGATAGCGCCGTCCTCACGCATGGGGGTGACGATGGCGACCAGACTACCGCGAAACATAACCGGCCCCGTGATAAAACCGCGATACTACTTGCCCCCTAGCCCACAAGCAAGGAAAACAGCTAGCCACCGCCACTCGCGCCCCCCGGGCGCATTGTGGCAAAATGGGTTCCTTTTGGGAGGCGGCGTCGCCGCCTCCCGCTCGGAGAGCCCTGATGGCCGAAACATCCAGCGTTCGTGAAATCCGCATCAATCCGATTATACCAACGGAATCGGTCCTGGTCGCCACAGCAAGGAATATGCGGCCCAAGAAGGCCGAGGAACCGGTCGCAAGGGACCGCCGGCCCCATGTCGGGACCTGTCCGTTCTGTTACGGCAACGAACATATGACGCCTCCAGCCATCGCCACGTACCCGGAACAAGAGCAGTGGCACATTCGCATCGTCGAGAACCTCTATCCCGTGCTGGGCGATGACCATCGTTACCGGAATCTCAACCTCGGACTACAACAGACTATCGACGGCTACGGTCGGCATGAAGTCATTATCGATCACAACCAGCACGGAATCGCCGTTCACGAGATGAGTAACGAGCACCTCGTAGAACTTTTTTCCGCCTATCGCACCCGCATGGAACAGCTGTACCAATCCAACGAGCAGCTTCGCTATGTCTTAGTCTTCAAGAACTTCGGCCCGGCCGCCGGCGCCAGCATTCCGCACACGCATAGTCAAATCATTGGTATGCCGATCGTTCCCCACAATGTCCAGGCCGAGGTCGACCATAGCCGCCAGTACTACGCCAAAAACCATCATTGCATATTTTGTTCACTGATCGATGAGGCGCTGACCTTCGAGGCGACGATCTACGACCGGGATTCTGGAGCCATACAACGACGCATCAGCGTGGGACAGTACGTGGTGGAACGAGGTGAGCGGTTTATCGCTATCAAACCCTTTGCCAGCCGCTACGAGTGGGAAGTGCATATCTTGCCGCTTGCCCACGATGCGGAGTTCCTACGGGTAACGCAAGCCGATCTGGTCGACTTGGCCCGCGTACTGCGTCGGACGATGGCTCGCCTCGAGGCCGTGATAGAAGGCGCGCAGTACAATTACTTCTTGCATTCGCTACCGCATAGCCCT
>JAJYPQ010000565.1 GCA_021795255.1 Pseudomonadota bacterium | reverse complement strand
CAGGGCGGCGTCCGGGAGACCCTATGAAGAAGCTTGTGACTTTGGTACGCCTCAACAACCTGATCTATAACGTCAATCGCGATCCCCAGGTTTATCGTCGGGTCCCGAACAAACCCTTTCGCATTCAGGCCCTCCTCAACGGAGAGGGCCGGGCGCGGGCGCAAGTGATCGTCGACGGTGAGGCCAAGGCACGATGCGACCAGCAGATCAACCTTCCGGACGCCTTCACATGCGAGCTCGCCTTCGACACGCCCGGCAGCCGGACGGCGACCTTGGTCGTCGAGGGCGGAGGGCAGTCTTTCCGTCAAGAATTAAGGCTCGACGTCATGGAGCATGAGTGGATCGGCTAAGCTACCAAGCGTACTGAGCCAAAAATTGCGGCAACATGGTCACGATCTGGTCGCGGGTATAAAAGCGATCAGCCCGTGACATCCGCATCTCGTCTATTGTGTCCGCGTCCCCGCCAAAGCAAAACACCGCGATCTGTAAGAGGTACTCCATACGTAAAGTCCTGATCACATCGATGGGATCAAAAGCGGAGACCTCGTCTAGGTCTATGAGCAAAAAACGGTAAAGCAGGATCTCGTTCCAGTCACCCACGTCGTCGAGCGATGTGATGGACACCATCTCCCAATCCGCCGGGACCTGGGCCTTGAGCACCGCGCGAAGATCGTCGTCCCTGGTCATTACCAAAAAACGACGCGCGAGGCGCGCGGCAATAGTGGGGGCCGGCATCGCCCTTAACTACTCGCCTCTTCCTCATGGGGGCCAGGGCGATAGAACTTGTCGAAGTAAAAGTCGCGACGATTCAGGTCCTCGTAGAGCGCCGCACGCTCCCGCACGCCCTGCTCCACGATCTCGGCCATGAACGCCGATTGTTCGGCATCCAGTATGAAAATCCGACCCACCAAGTCCTCATCGATATTCAATAGTTGTGCGCTCAAGCCTTCGGGGAAATCGATATAAATGAGATAAGACCGCGCCTCTGGATCCTCAGGGTCCAAGGGCATCATGGTCACTTTGCCAAGCCAAGCGAGCCGTGCCGTCTGGTTGAACTGCCGAATCTCGAGCTTTTTACCTTTGCGGTACTTATTGAGTTCGTTCTTGATTTGACTGACGTCGGTAATCTTGATGGACTTCATTGGGGGCGCCCTACTCGCTAAAAACGACATTCTAGGCTTCGGGGCCGGGGAGGGAAAGCGACAGGCGAGAAACCGCCTGTCGCTTAAGTCATTAACCTCTACGTCCAGCAACCTGCGCCAACACCTTCCGAATCGCAGGCGGCGCACTCATGATATTCATAAAGCCATGCGAACCCATCATCGAGGTATCGGGGAAATTGACCGCGATGCGATAACGGGGACGCAAAGCAATGACGCGCCGGCCCACCACCATCACCTCATAGGGCAAATACGCGTAACCCAAATAACGGTGGTGATCGATCAAGTGCAGAATGTGGTGATCGCCACCCTTGCCACCCTGAATCCCGAGACCAAACAGGGTGGTTGGCTTAGCTGTACCAGGCACACTGACCTGATAGACGAAGGTCGAACCCGCTACATGTTTCATGAGGTTGGCGCGGATAGTGTTCACAGCCGCTGTGTAGCTCGGGAACTTGCGCACCCGATCAACATTATTGAAGTACGGCATAAAGAGCGCGTAATGATAATCACCGGGCTTTAACTCATTACGCGTCAAGCCGTGATGGGACCCGAACGTCTTCGTGGCACCCAAGGCGCCCTTGAGCGCCGACGCCACGCTCGATAAGGGACTGAGACCGTAGGCCACCGCCATATAGCTGGGGTTCACATAGGAGACTTGGAGGTGGCCGTGCTTCTTAGTGATGGAGATCCGTTCCACGGCGCCAAACCCACCGTTTTTGGCATGCGCTGCGGCATTCAGAAGCGCGGGGTCGGTCGCACAGATGATCGTGGTGCGTGCAAAGGGCACATATTGTCCGACCACCTGGAAACCATGGGCCACCAAGGACTTGCGCGTCGCCGCCACGGCCTGGCTCATGGAACCTGAGGCCATATGACCGAGAACGAACGGCATATAGCGCGTACGAGCGGCGACGGCGGCCGTACTCACGAGAAGGCCGGCCGCCATGCAGCATCCTAGCCACTGTTTGTTATTCATAGGTATCACCCCTAGTTAGTCATGGTTTCTGAATAAAAAAGGGGCCCCTAGAGCCCCCTCACGTTCACACGAATTGAGCGACGAGCGCTCTTCTTGTTAGAATTTCCATCCCCAATTGGCCTCGAGCTGGTACTCATGCAGGCTGATCTTGATCGGCGCGCCGCCAAAGCCCGCAGGCGCATTGCCATAGACCGACTGCGGAAGCCCATACATAGCGGCCACGCTGACATCCTGATGACGGGCTGTGCGCACCGTAAAGCCGGCCGTCACATGACGCTGAATGACGCCTGGGGCCAAGATATTGAACAGCACCTGAGACGACGGTATGGGCTGGGTATTGTAGGCAAAGCCCACGCGCCAGGTCCAGACGCGGCTCGTTGCAAACTGGTAACCCAGCTTGTAAACCGACACGTTCTGCCAGCCAAAACCGGCGCCGCCTGGAGCACCCAACTGATCACTATCAGCGGTTGCACATCCCGTAGTCGGGCTACAGTCATCACCGGTTAGTCCTGGATTGGCAATGGCAGGCACATCGTTATAGTAGATGCGCTGGAAATCGAAGGCCAAGACCTGTCCCGCGGTCGGCTTGAAGGCCAAGCCGATGACGCCGTTCGCGGGAATATCGAAGCGCCCGCCACCTGCAAAGAGACCCGCGTACTTGGTAAACTTCGACATCGTCATACGCGGCGAGTAGGCGACACCGACGTCAATCCCCGGCATGATCCGGAACTGACCACCGAGCTTAAAACCCACGCCATTCGAGGTAGCGACCCCATTCCCGGATAAGGCACCGGAGTTAGACGAGAAACCGGCAAAACCGGCCAAGCCGTCCGCGCTGAAGGTCTGACGCGCATAGAGCAGGCTCAAGCCCACGGCA
>JAJYPQ010000071.1 GCA_021795255.1 Pseudomonadota bacterium | reverse complement strand
ATGCGTTACAGTGACGCTACCAATTCGTCACTGTAACGCCATCCAGGTGGGGGATTTTCAGGTGGCCACAGCTGGGGGAGTTTGGGTGGCCGTCGGGGCATGATCCAGCCTCTTCTTGAGGGTTACGTCTTGTCCCCCGAGATCAGTAGCGCCAATTGCTCGTCCGTAATATTTTCCTCAAAGCTAACCTCAATAAGGCGAATGCCATTTTGCGCACAGAGCCGCCTTTTCTTCTCATCACGCTCTTGCGCTGCCTTTAGCCCGTCCTCTCCTCCGAAAAAGGAGATCGGATAAAAATGCTGTTCACCCTGATACTCGATTGCAAGCCGCCTTCCCGGAACCCATATGTCTAAGTGCTGCGCCCCAATCCAGGGCGGCCTTCCATGGTGAATTACCTCTTCGTTTTCGAGCATCCTGCAAACTCGATTATAAAGCTCAGTTTCCGTTATCCAGCCCTCTCCGATCCGTGGTAGACCATTCGCGACCCGAACAGAATCTACGCATTCACGCACTATAACGTCCACCGCATCACGAAACGGTCCATCGTTATGGCACCGACTCACCAGGTCCTGACATGGTAGGAGCAGATCCTCCAATGCGTAGCCACCCGCACAAAACACCAATCCGCTACGAAGTCTTGCTTGGTCATTGTCCTGTAGCGGTCCTATTACCCGCTGAAGCCAAGACGCGTCGGCCATTGACCGCAATTTATCCTTGAACTGGTCAGGGTGGTGAGGGATTACCCGATCATACGGTCGGCGGGCAAAACACAGGATCTCTTCTGGGAGCGGGGACTCGTGAACCGAATAAGCCATAGACAGATTCCGGGCGGCCTGTGATGGTGTGGTATATGAAAGGCCCTCATTGATCTCAGCTAACTGGCGGGACCTCTCAAGAGCACGCTGAATGATTTCTAACCCTCCAGGACCGGCCGCTATCGTGTTCCCGGGAATGCGGGGCCACCACGACGGCGCCGGTAAATGGCCTCCATAACTCGATTCAAGGACGACGGATTTTCGGCATTCCTCCATCTCTCTTTCATCCTCACATAGGAGAAACGCGCTATTGTTCCCCTTAAAAATAGCTATGCCGTTTTTTAGGGGCAACGAATACTCTATCCGCTCGATATCACCCTTTGTGGCGTGAATTGCCTTAGGTGGCGGCAACTCGGTCGCCATCTGAAGCGCATCATCAATGTTGACGGGAAGGCGACCCATTCGTTCGAGCCACCATCGCTTCCCCATATCGCCCGCGATTCCGTCCGCGTCAGGACAAACCCACTCGCGCGCCACTAAGGTAAAGCCGGTTTGATAACTAATACGTAGGCACTGCGGAAGGCCGGGCGGCTGCACCTTGTGCACGTGCACCCGAAACTCATTAGGTCTTTCGTGGCTGAGCCTGCCCACGTAGTCGCCGTCGGTGACGACTCGCCCAATCTGGGCGTAGCAGGATGCCAAAAAGCCCGATGTCGGTGCGCACATACTGAGAAATCCGCAGTGAGTTTGTAGTACCAGCAGGACATCCCCTGCGTTCACCACATCCCCCCAATTCGTGATCCACCCCAGTACGACCCCAGGCTTTTCCTCCTTTGATAGCGATGGCATTATGAGCCCGTCCCCCTGGGAGACTAGGGCGAGCTTTCGGCCTCGCTTCATCTGCGCTTTGTGGGCCTTTAAGTAGGTGTCTGGCACGAAGATCATTCTTTGTGCCCACTCGGAGGCCAAGGAACCAGCTTCTTCTTGAGTTACCAGGACGCGCCGCCTATCAAGGCGACGAGTCTTCACAAAAATTAAAGCGCCACAATGCGGGCACGGGGTCTTTTTACCAGGGCGCTTCGCGAGCCCCAAGCTGCAATGCGGGCAAGTATCGTCTACTCGGCCAATCTCTAGGAAAGTCGGTATATCCATGGTCCACTGTCTTACCCAAAAGTGGCGGGATGCCGAAAACGGGTATGGTGATTATCAGGGCACGCGCAGACACTAACGGAATTGAACACCGAGGCGCCACCGCGTCTGTCTCTCTAAGCTGAGCCAACGGCACCCTTTAGGGCGCGTATGACTGTGCGCGTTCACCTCCCCGGAATCCCGAAATGCACACCGTCACCGTATCCCCATGAGTGTATCTCACCGATGCTCCGTAAAGAAAATGCCAACGCCTACGCATAAAAATCTGGCCCACCGGAGTGCCTCCAGGCCTCCTGAACGCCCTTGTAAGGTCTCACGTAAACCCATCGGCTTGTGGGCCATACCCAGGAGACCGTTATGACCGTTCGAGCTGCTTCGCCACTCTCGATAACGATCATTTGTTGCCGCTTTTATGGCTCTTAGACACCGTTGAGATGATATATAAGATTTTTGATAGAGCATCGTTCATTTTGGAAAGCGGCTGAGCGCCATAAAACTCTTGGACAGTGTTATTGGCAAGCTCAGTCCTGGAAGCGTTGCGTTGCTCGAGATAACTAATAGACATTAAATTTGGCGTTTCCCCGTCTTTTATGACCGGGAGCCACCTGTACACGGTCTTGATGTCGCGTCTAAAACGTCTGGCGTATTTCTGGCTTATTTTAATATGGCTTATTTTCAATTGTTTCTTGCTAGAAGTACAATTCAATCTCCACACGCTGGGAAAATAAGATAGTTGCATAGTATCCACTGATAATCTATTCCACCACACATAAGAGTATGCCGTGTTTGCCAAGAACTCATTCCAGCCCTTTGGGTGTAGAGACAGCGCAAGATACTCCATCTCTAGCGTAGTTGTTTGCAGAGCGGATTCCTCGTCACCTTCATATTTTGTAAGCCCAATTGAGGTTACGTTCTGTAAAGAACGCCCTATTTTCCTTGTGTAGCTTTGGCCACCATTATCTGCAAAAGCCTGACAAGATAGCGTGTCACCATGGATGTATCTGCTGATATATACTGCCTTAACCGATTTCAACCAAAGCATAGGGTACAATTTCTGCAATATGTGTTGCTGGATTTTGTAAGACGAATTCATCTTGTCCCAAAATAAATACTGCTTATCAGCAATATCAACCGTGGTATCGCGCCACGTATAACCTGCCGAAACTAACGATATTACAATTGCCCAAAACGAAATGTAAAAATTAGCGCGGTCCTTTTTAAACAATGGCTTACTGGACTTTTTTAACCGTGACCAAAGTCGTAAAAATTTGGCAATGTAAGGAACATTACTGTCCATGGCGAGACCGAAAGTTGGGATCTGACCAATAACGTTGGGCGCATGAAACCATTAGTACGCTATCCTCGTTAGCACATCAAATGCCGATGAATGGCAACCCCTCCACAATTCCCATCGTCTCCACGCTCACCCTGACGACCCTCTTCACCAGATCCACGATATACCGCGGGTCCTCCGACCACTGCCAGTCGTTCGCATCGTTCCGGATCTGGGAATCCTTGTTGATCGTCACCGCGTACCGCTCCATGATCCACTCAATCGCGGATTTCCCGTTCACAACATAGTCGTAGGCTTCGAGCGGGATGCCTCGTAGGGTCAGGTGGGCGTTGTAGATGATGGCGGTCTTGTCGGGCTTCCCGTCCCGCTTGGCAAACGCCATGTGTGTGACCCGGTACTCATCGGGGTCTGTCACGGGCTGCGGGGCGTCCTCGGTCAACGGGTAGGGCTCCACGGTCTCGTAATGCAGGTGCCAGTCGCCCAGGGCGCGGCCGGCCCGGCTGAAAGCCCAGAAGTCGTCTGCATAAGGGATGCAAGGCAACATCGTCTTTAAGTCCGCCACGAATCCCGCCCATCTCGTTCGGGGTAGCTCTCATACACATGCTCGAACACAGCCGAACACTTCTGTCGGTAGATCTCCGGGGTGTAAGCGCGTGGTAGGCCGGTATCAAGAGCATCTTCAATGGTCATCTTAATCTGCGAGCGGGCTGTCGATTTCTGCCGCCAGTTCAGTACCAGCAGGGCTTTAACGCGATCCAGTAGCTCACGTGCCATCTTTTTGACCTCAGCGCGTTCCTGAGAAGTCAGCTCCGGTGCCGGACGCGTCAGGATATCAAACATCACGAGCTCTTCCTCGCTCAAGCCCTCGCGCACATGGCGCTGCTCCTCGTCGTTGAGACTGTGGGAGAGCTTGACGAGCTCCTCAAACAGCTCCTCAATGCTGCGGCTACCAGCATTGTAACTTTCAATCAGCGCCTCAAACTTCTCGGCGAAGTCGGCGCGCGTTCGGTTTAATGAGATCATCTTATCGAGTCGGGCCCGGATGGCCGCCTTCAGCACTTCGATGTCCGTGTTCCGATGCTTGGATTCTTTGAAGCGTTGCGCCAGGGCCTCGAAATTGATCTTGGAGAGGTCAAGGGCTGGCGGCCCTTGCTCGCGGATTTCATGGCCCGTAATGGATGCATCGAGCAGCTCATTGATTCGGCTCATCACCTGCGAGATATCCGGCGGGTTCGGGCTCAGCCGGACGCGAATGGCGTCAGCCAGTGTGGCGAGGCAGGCTACCCGATGGGTGCATGCCAACGCTGCGGGATCGGGTTTGACGGCGCGATAGAGCGTACCCACCCACCGTTCGTGGGCCAAAAATTCGCGCCGCATGGGATCGGGGGAGATCAGCGCGTTTAGGGCGTCTTCGATCTTCTGCAAGCGGGCCATACTGCCGGCGGCCAGCGCCTCGATCTCCGCTAGCAACACACCCTGGGTAGCACAAAAGGTCGTGGCGTCCGCCAACGCCTGATTGAGCGCCTCAACCAACGCGCGCTTATCCTTGACGGGGCTTTTGCCGTCTTTGCCTGCCCCGTAGATCGCCAGCGCCTTTTCCAGCGACGCGAAGACGTTGGCGTAGTCGACAATGACACCGCTGTGCTTGCCGGGGAAGACTCGGTTGGCGCGCGCAATGGTCTGCATCAGGGCATGATTGCGCATTGGCTTGTCGAGATAGACAGTCGAGCAGCTCGGCGCATCAAAACCTGTGAGCCACATGGCGCAGACAAACACCAGGCGCAGGGGGTCTTCGGTGTCCTTGAATTTCTCCGCAAGGCCTGGTTGCGACGCGTTCATGCGCTGGCGGTGCGTCGCGATATCGAGGCCCAGTTTCTGCATCTGCGGGATCTCGTTCTGGCCGGGCGATACGATGACGGCCATGTCGGTAGTGGTCAGCACGTCGAGGCGGGCCTTAAGATCCATCACACGCCGATCGCGTCGGGCCTGCTCAGGGGTCGTTTCGCCCCTACGCGGAAGGTAAGCGAGCTCGCCCAGCTCCTCCTGCACCCGCGCAGTCTCCGCCGTCCAGTGGCTTTTCACCTTGTCGTACATGCGCACGGCAGTGGCCTTGTCGATGGACACCACCATCGCCTTCCCGACGAAGCCCCGGCCCAGGAAATGCCGGACGATATCCTGGGCGACGGCTTCCAGCCGGTCATCGCGGGTCAGCAGGTGGTACTGGCGGGAGAGTTCCTGTTCGAGCCGGGCTTCCTGCTCAGGGTCGAGTTCGGCGTCCTCGATCAGCTGGTAGAGATCCTCGTTCAAGTCAGGGTTCACCAGCTGCAATTCCGGCGTGCGGTTCTCGTAGAAGAGCGGCACCGTGGCGCCGTCTTCAATGGACTGCTGGAAGTCATAAATGGAGACGTAGTCGCCAAAGACGTCCTTCGTGCGCTCTTCGCCCGCAATCAAGGGTGTACCGGTAAAAGCCAGGAACGTCGCCTTGGGCAAGGCCGCGCGCATATTGAGCGCCAGCGTGTCGTACTGGCTACGGTGTGCCTCGTCGGTCAGCACCACCACATCGGAGCGGTCGCAGAGCTGCTCGGGCGTTTGAAATTTCTGCACCAGCGTGAAGACGTAACGGTGATTGCCGCGCAGCAGTTCACGCAGATGGGCGCTACTGGTCGCGTGGCATTGATCTCCCTCGGCCGCCGACACCGCGCCCGTGGTTTTGAAGGTCTTGGCAATCTGCTCGTCTAGCTCCACGCGGTCGGTGACGACCACGAACGTCCAGTTGCCGGCGATCTTCCGCAGTACCTTCTGGGCAAAGAACACCATGGAGAAACTTTTGCCGCTGCCCTGCGTCTGCCAGAACACCCCGCCGCGCCCGTGGCCGAGAGCCCGAGCCTCACTGAGAGACGTAATCGCATTATTGACGCCGAGGTACTGGTGGTTCTGACCAAGGATCTTGACAAGCCCCGCCTCATGTTCAGAAAACAGCGTGAAGTTCTCCACCAGATCCAGGAGACGGGTGCGGTCGCAGGTGCCGCGCAACATCACCTCCAGCGACACGCGCCGGGGTTCATCCTCGCGCTCGATCCGCTTCCACTCAAAGAACCGATCCCATTGCGCGGTCAGGGAACCGACACGACTATCGGTGCCGTTGGAGGCGATCAAAAGCCCGTTGAACCAGAACAGCGCGGGAATCTGTTCCTTATAGTGGGTGAGGTTTTCGTCGTAAGCGGTCCGCGCCGGCACACCCGGTTTCTTGAGCTCGATCACCACCCAGGGCAGACCATTGACGAATCCGACCAGATCGGGCCGGCAGGTATAGAGCGCGCCGGTCACACTGAACTGACTGACCACCAGAAAATCGTTGTTCTCGGGGCGCTCCCAATCGACCACGCGCAGGCGCTCTGTCTTCTGCCCCCCGTGTTGGCGATCCGGGACCGACACGGTGAGGCCGTCCTTGAGCAGCCGATAGATCTCCCGATTCGCGGCTTCCAGACTCATCGCTGAACGATCGCGAGCCAGTTCATCGAGGGCCGCCGTGATCACGTCCGCCGGCAGTGTCGGGTTGAACCGCGTCAACGCGGCGTGTAGCCGGGGCATCAACACCGCCTCACTCTTCGTCTCGCGCCCTAGTGTACCTTCCCGGCCCAAGATCTCATCCATTGCCGACACGGTCTGCCAACCCAGGGTGGCAAATAGCTCAATGGCGGGTTGCTCAACGAGTTGCTCTTCGGTGTAGGAGTGAGTCACTTCTGCCGGACCTCCCACGTCTGCAACAAGAAGGTCGCCATAGTGCCCGCCAGGTTGACTGCCAATTCGGCGTGACGCGCCGTGGGCCTTGTCCCGGCGGCTCCTTTGCCGTGCGCGTCGCTGTGCCGGTTGCGTATTGCGCCCAACCCTTGCACAACCGTCTGGCAGCCCCCGAGGATCTGCTTGAACAATGGCTCGGTGTGCTGGCTGGGCGAGAGGCTGAGTTGCTTTGCTGTCAACGTATAGAGCTTGGGGAGATCCGCGCCGTCGTCATAGGGTGTATCCGTCGAATCGAGGATATGCTTGCATACGGATTCCACGAGCGTGCGCGCAGCGGTAATCGCGCCTTCCGCATCCCTGGCGCGGCGTTCCAGTGCCTTGTGCCACGCTTCCTGAATAAAATCTAAACCCACCACACCAATGGTCATCGATATTACGGAATCGCTGGGTGCGCCAACCTCTGCCTCCAGAAAATTCAGCAAAGGATCAAACTCGCGGCGCAGGTACGCCCGACGTTCGGCATACGTTGCGAACTTTGGCTGAATAAATCCCCAGAATTCCGAGAGATCGCGGCAATCCTGAACGACTTGAGGGAGGGTCTTCGCGATACGCGGTAAGGCGATTAACTCTCGGCGCAGTTCCCGGTACCGAACGTCATCACCTTCCCCGCCCGTGGCTACCGAGACCAATATGTTCTTTAAGGACTCCACCTCGCTCATCAGGTCATTATTCATGGCTTAGGCAGACTCAAGGTCGATCTGACCGGAGAGTAGACGTGGTAGCAAGAGGTCGCGGGTGCGGCGGAGGTTGTAAGTTTGGAACACGAGTGTTTGTTGTTCAGCAATACTGTTACAAAAAAAGTCCGTAAACCGGGCAGCGATCGCACTGGTGGGAATTACCACATCATAGTTCTTCAATACGCTCCAGTTAGCGCGCGGCATCTTGGAGCCATTTGACGTTGCGGTCGCATGGGCGACGAAATCATCGCTAGAAACACAAGCTACGACGAAAGCGTAATGTTCGGGGCGACGGGCGCGGATAACGATAGTATCTGCAGAGCACAGGCCGTCGAACGGAGCGACGCTGACCTTGTGGAAATAAGGGCGAATCTTACCGAAAAGGACTTCGCCTTTCTTAAATTGCAGCTTGTTTGAGCCGACGTAAGTGGTCGTCTCCCACGCATCGAGTGCAAGCGAACGGCGCGGTATATGTTCCAAGCCGACGTAGGGCTGCGGGTCGCCGAGTTGGCCCTTCTGCACGTTACGGCGTATGTTTTCAGCAATTTCGCCCAACTTCTTAACCTCCCACCCCTCCGGAATCTCCCCAAGAGGGGAAGCAACACGTCGGTGGTTCTCAAAGCCAGGGAACCGGAAGTGAACGAACCACTCGCGGTAGAGATTTCGAGCCATAGCCTCTAGAATCTTGATGCGGCGCTGGCTGTTTTCGATAAGATCGTCGTAGGCCGAAAGGATGCCGGCGATGCGTTGTTGGATGGGAAGTGGTGGAGTACGAACGGGGAAATCCGGAAACGTGGTGAGCGGAATACGATCAACCGTCGCACCCGTGAGCATCTTGCGTCGAATGACTGCCCGCCACTCGTCGGTGAAAAAATAGTACAGAAGGAATCGCACATCGACCTTGCGCGGATCAGTACGAATCAAAGCCATGCGCCTACCTAGACATCCACGAAAACCTGGAGGTATCAAGGCGTAACGGTTCAGAGTCGCTTCGTAGGTAAAAACTAGGTCATTGGCTCTTGGCTCAACCCGGCGCGTCCAAGTCGCGAAATCATCTTCGGCAATATGCCGAATCTCAGAGAGATCAAGGCGACCATCATCGGTGACATTCTTGATTCCAAGGAATACGGGGCCGCATTCGAACGGTTTCGGTGTCGCATGTGGACCATCGTAGAGCCCTTCGTACAGATCCTTAATTGGTACCATCTTCCAGTCGGCAGAGTTCATCATCAGGTCCCCAGAATCCCCGCCACGTTCGCGGCAATGGTCTGCTCCAGATCCCGCGCCTGGGCATTCAGTGACTCCAACTCCTCATTCAATGCTTCGAACTGCTCCTTAAAATCCTCGTCGCTCACCTCCTCGCCCGGCACGACACCGACGTAACGTCCCGGGTTGAGCGACCAACCCTGCGCCTCTATCTCCTGAAGCGTTGCCGCTTTGCACAGGCCGGGTATATCGGTGTAGGTAGGCCTTTCGCCGAAGACGTCCTTGATCTTGGCTCCGGCCTCATTGCCACCGAGCGTGAGATCGAGGGCTTCGCCGCGATAGAGGCGCACGACATTAGCCATGAAGCCGATCTGCGCGGGTGTCCAGTCGCGGTGGGCCCGGTCCACCTGCCGGTAGATATGGCGGGCGTCGATAAAGAGCACCGTATCGGCACGCGGTGACTGGGCCTTGCCCTTATCGAGAAACCAGAGCGTACAGGGCAACGTGACGGTGTAGAACATATTGGGGCCGACGGCGACCATTACGTCCACCGCCCGCGCTTCGATCAGCTGTTTCCGTAATTCCTGCTCCGAGGATCGGGCATCGGAGGCCGAGTTGGCCATAACGAAACCCGCCCGGCCCTGGGCATTGAGCGATGAATAGAAGAGCTGAATCCACAGATAATTGGCGTTGTCGGTGCGCGGCAGACCGAATGGGAAGCGGCGTCCGGGGCCCACCATGTCTTTCAGCCGTTCCTTGTCCACTGCGTTGACGTTGAACGGCGGGTTGGCGAGGACAAAGTCGAATTCTCCTGTCGCATTATGCGGATCATCATAGTAGCTGTTGATGTTACCACCATAGCGAATGTTACCCTCCAGCCCATGGACGGCTAGGTTAAGGCGGCAGAGGCGGCCAGTCTCATCCGTCTTCTCGACGCCGCAGAGGGCAAGCTCGGCGGCGGGGTTCTTCTGGTGCTCGGTCACAAACCGTGCTGACTGCACGAACATGCCGCCAGAGCCACAGGCCGGGTCCAGGATACGGCCGTGAAAGGGTTCGATCACCTCGGTGAGTAGGCGCACAATACTGCTCGGCGTGTAGAACTCACCGCCCTTCTGACCTTCGGTACGAGCAAATTCGCCCAAAAAGTATTCGTAGACGCGGCCGAAGGCATCGTAGTCTGTACTAGCGGGGATTTCGGAGACCTTCTTCAGCAGTTCCTTGAGCAGGGTACTGGTAAACAGGTTGTACGTTTTGGGCAGGACATCGCCGAGCTGCGGGTTATGCTTTTCGATCTCGCGCATCGCTGCATTGGCCTTGGCACCGATATCGGCCCCCTCAGGGAGGGTCAGCAGGTGGTCGAAGCGTGCCTCGGGGCTTAGATACAGAATGCCTTCGGCATGATAGGCCGCGGGCTCGTCAACTCGGCTAACGCGCCTGGAAGAGGCCTTGGTGCTTTCAAGTTTTGTGCGCTGGATGGCGAAACGGACTTCGGCAAAGCGCAGAAAGATGAGACCGAGAATGGGACCGGAGTATTCCTGTGCCTTCAGGCCAGAATTAGCCCGAAACTGGTCTGCGGTATCCCATAGGTGCTTTTCCAGCGTTGTCGCCGCAGCATCTTTTGCAGAGGGAGCGATCCAGTGCATGGTCAGTCCTTACCCAAATAAAGCTAAGCGGCCGTCGTAGCCAACGCTAGAATGGCAATCGTCCGCCTCTGCGTCTTCTACGAGGCTCGTAACCCTGGCCGGAAGCCGAGAAGGCAGGCCCGCCGGCCCTTGCTTCTCGCCTTTATCGCGGCCATCGGTACTTATGGGGGCAAGATCGTCCAGAATAGTGTGGATCGTGGTCATGATTGGGTCTCGGGTGGCCGAATCGCCCGGTGATCCGGGCTTGTGATAGGGGGATATTAGCGCGGATTTGGTGAAAACGCTCAACCGTCCATCTCACCACGACACCTCAGTACCCGCCTCGGGCGACCGGCGCAAGGCCCTTCGGGCACCTCTGTGACCTATCTTGGAGGTCATTACGACCTATTATCAGGCCAATACTTCGCCTCGACTTATGCGGGCGCAGTCCTCGCACGTTCTGGCAATAGAACATCCTGCCATCGGATCTCGGGGATATCCCCCTCAGCTAGGTTTTTTTCCAACTTGTATAAGCCCTTCTCCTGCGGATACTCCTCGACTGCATAGGCGATACATTTCCGCACACAGCCATCTTGGCCCGCCTTGCGATGCATTTCCGCTACCCAGAGGATGAGCGCTGCGCCAGTTAATGAGCCAGCGTTCACGCCGTTTCTCTGAAACCGCTGTACGTTATACTCCCTTAGAAGTCGGTCGCTCTCCTCCAGCCCCCAGTCGGGTGTCTGCTCGCCATTTAAACACTGAACTATAAGGCTTTCGATAGACGGTACGTCGAATTCCGCTCGGTACTTGTCAAGGAATGCTGCCGCTCCGGCCTTCTTCTCATCGGGCAGGTAGGGCTGGAATAGGCGATGGAGTGCCAACATCGGCATTCTCTGCTCAGGTGTAGCGAGCGACGGGACACGATTCTCAATTTCCGTAAGCACTGCCTGCATGTCACCAAGCTTCTGGCCGCGATCCCGCAGGCACACCGCTAACCGCTCGAGGAAGCCATTGAGGTATTGACGGGCTGTCTTGTGCGAATAATTCTCTGCATTCCCTATCCAACACTGCGGCGCAGCCCTGTAACGCCCAATATTGGGGTAAGATGACACGTAGTCGACGAACTCTTCCCGCTCCACCTTGGGTGACTGATCTATAAACTCCATAATGACGTGGCGTGCCACCCTGGCCAATCCGTGGAAGGTCAAATGAGGATCGGAATCGAGGAGAAATATGTCAGTATGCGCCGGGTGGACGACTAGGTTTTTTGGGAGGGGTGTTAAAGCATGGATGTATGCAGAACGCAAATCGTAGGCCTTCTTCACCCCCTCAAAAAGCTCTGTACGCCCTGCCGGGTGTAATTGATCCTTGGCCTCGTCCCGGAAGAACCGAGGTTCTATATGATGGCGGGTAAATTCAAGAAACCGCCTCTTGAGCGCAACATGTTCGGACTTCAGAACCGCCTGATGAACACGAGTGACAACGTCTTCTCCTAGCCCCTCCAATGCGTCGTCGATGGGCTTACGCTTCTGTGCCGACAGATCATGCCATCCGGTAGTAAACGCATCATATCCCTGCACCAAAGATTCAATCGAGGCCACCAAAAGCACGTACGTCAAATCAAGATCGTCAGCCAATCGATGCATGGCTGTGACGTAGCGATGAATCGCGCGCATGGCTCTCTCATAGGCCTTTCTCTCTAATCCGATTAGATTCGTGACGAATGCTTTAAGGCCTTCCAATTCGTCTTCCTTATAGGAAATGTCGCTGTCGAACATTCGCGACACGTAGGCCTTTGGGAGCGCGGGAATCCCAAGCCCCGGTCTTTGCGCCAGGATCAGCCGTTGTGCGAGACCGTGATCGGGAGTGCATATGACATTAAGATGAAAAGATATGATTGCGGCAAAATCCTCAATGAACGCATCTGGGCCCACTGATATGATGTTACAGGCCATCGCGGAGCCAGGCGGTTTCTCCAGGCGCTCGACAACCTCGCAGACGAACGTATAGAGCCCTCCCGACCCAACGGCGGGCAGAAGTTTACCGACGTCGGTCTCCGTAATCTGATCGCGTAGGCAGTGATAGTTGGTGTAGAGGACGCCGCGATGCCAGGTCACCTCCAATTGTTCTGGATTGCGGCTGGCATAAAACTTCCCGCTACTAATCTGAAGCATTAGGAATCCCCAAAATGGACTATGTCTTTTCCGGCTCAGCCGGTCTCCTCAAAAGCGTCGCCTGCGCCCCGTTATACCGTTTGCTGCTGTTCCTTTCGAGAGCCCCTATGCGAACCATAATAGGCCTCGCAGCGCATAATACCCAGGACGGGGCAGGTTGTTCTCCAAGATATTGAACGTCTCATGAAGATGGTAGACTGCGCTCGGTTCGTCTACGGTCAGCATAATCGAGTCCTCCTGTTTCAGGATTCGCCCACGATAGACGGGCAGGCGATGCTGGAACGCGTGAAATAGGAGGCAAAGCCCCGGGCTCTCAAAAACAGGAATCGCGCGCGGCTTTACCCTCAAGGACTCCTTACTAATCAGTGCATATCTTAGAGACTATGGCTACGCCGCGTAGCGCGTCTCCGGATGCTGAAAGAATGATCGCACCCTATCCGGTGTCTTTTGCAGATGGCG
>JAJYPQ010000564.1 GCA_021795255.1 Pseudomonadota bacterium | reverse complement strand
CGGCCCCTGGCAGTTCGCGTATGCGGCCATGATTGGTAACGGCTCGCCGCTCTATGCCAATGCCACGACCAATAGCTCGGACTACTACGGGCGCCTGCAAGAGTCCTATATCTTCCATCACAGCAAGGGACCGCATCAGGCTGGTATCACGGCGTGGGTCTGGGAGCACCTCGGGCATCAAACCCTGAATGTTTCTGCTGGTAGTGGATTTACTCAGCAAAGCTATACCTATAGGCGCGATGGTATAGGGGCACAGTATCGTAGCGGCTTTATGACGCCGGGTGCTGTGCGCGTGACAGGAGAAGTGATGCGTGGTAGCGGTTGGATACTCTCGGGGGCGCCGTTTTCGGGGCCGACTAATGGCTCGGGCTGTACGCTTGGCAACCCCCTTTGCAGTGAAACCCTGTATCCGGGCGCCAACAACCAGGCCGCGGGCGGTTATATCGAGACCGGGGTCTTTGTGACCAAGCACTGGGATCTCGAGGCCCGCTACGATCAGTACAACCGGATGACCAATAATCCGGGTCTGGAGCGCGTTTTTAAGACCACGACCTTGGGCGTTCAATACTACGTCTCGCCCATGGCGCGCGTCACATTCAACTACGCGATCAATCGCATCGATATCCCGCATCTGTCCTCGGTCGGGCCGGCGGCGGCGCAAAACAACGCCTCGGCAATCGCGAGCGCCCGAAATAACGTGATATCGCTGCAAACGACGTTGATGTTTTAATGACAAGGAGGACGCGAGTGAAAAAAGGAAGCTTATGGGCGGTGTTAGGCCTTCTGGCAGTGAGTGTCCCGGCGTTTGCGGTCTCGGAGGCGGCGCACTGGCATACCATCCACATCCAGATTCCGGTGCGCCTGAAGCAGGCCAAGGTGGTCTTCAATATGGACCACCCGGTCTTTATTCCGCATACCCGAGAGCCTGTGGGGCTGTCGCAGCTGCGGATGATGCTAACGAAGTTTAATCGCGACCACACCCGCTGGAAGATCGATGCGGTCTTTCAGGGGGCGGACAGCTATATGCTCTTGAACAACAAGGCCTATGACCGTTTCCTGCACGTCCACACCGGGAACCCGTACCAAGGACAGATCGAGGCCTTGTTCCATAAAGGGATCGATATCGAGGAGTGCGGCGTCACCATGCGCGCCCATCACTGGGGCAATAAGCAGCTCTTGCCTAATGTGAAGGTGAACGCAGGGGCCGTTGCGCGCATTATTGACTTGGAGCAACACGGCTATATCGAGGTCAATCCTTAACGGATACGGTAACGCGGTATCCCATCTTGGGTGAGTGTCTGGGCGAGGGTCGGTACGATCTCGCCCAGTCTTTTTTTAAGACCGAACGGGGGATTCAAGATCACAAGCCCCGAACCATTCAAGCGGCTGCGGACATCGGCCGGCCACGTCAAAAGCTCGACTACCAGATGTTCTCCCAGTTGTGACAAGACCGTGATTAGACGATCGGCGTCGCGCCTATCCTTGATTGGATACCAGATCAGGTACACCCCTTGGCGAAAACGCAACAGAGCGGTCTTGAGCCCTTCCAAAAGCGCGCTGCGCTCAGTCACGCGCTCGTAAGGGGGGTCTATGAGGATGAGGCCGCGGCGTTCGGGTGGTGGCAGCAAGGCCTTTAAGGCGTGGTAGCCGTCCCCGAGAAAGATCTGGGTGTGTTCTAAGCGCAAGACCTGCTGGAGGGCGGCGTGCGTGCCGGGGGCCTGTTCTACGGCCACCAAGCGATCATTGGGGCGCAGAAAATGGCTTGCGATAAGCGGCGACCCCGGGTAGTTGCGCAGACGCGCCCCGTTGTGGTGGCCCACGGCGCTCATGTAGGGCGCCAAAAGCGGCCATTCTTCCCGCCGTGGCCAGAGCCGCATGATCCCCTCTGCGGCCTCGCCGTCGGCCTGTAAGCGGTATAGGCCCTCGCCGGCATGCGTATCGAGGACGAAAAGCGGTTTGGGTTTTTGGTTGAGGCAGGCCAGGGCTTCTATCAGTACGACGTGCTTTAGGACATCGGCCGCCGAGCCGGCGTGAAACGCGTGTTGGTAGTTCACGTGTAGTCCGTGTATTTGCGCGAGCTCCCGCGCACCTTGTCGGCCGGGTATTTCACGGCGTTTTTCGCAATCTTGTCCCAAGCGGCCTTTTCCAGATCGATACCGAGCCGGTCTGCGAATCGGATGAGATACAAAAGAACGTCCGCGGCCTCCTCGCTCAGCGCCTGGTGCATAGCGCCGGACAGCTGAGAAGTCTCTTCTTCGCTCAGCCACTGGAGGGGTTCCACGAGTTCGCCGGCCTCCACAATGAGGGCCATCGCTAGGTTCTTCGGGGAATGAAACTGTTCCCAGTCGCGCTCTTTGGCAAACTCGGCAAGGCGTTTCTTGAGATCATCAAAACAACTCATGGGGTCTCCTGTCTGGTGCCAAGCGGCGGACGCGGTATGAAAAGCGGCTTGTCGGCTTGTCGTTTGGGTTCTTAGTTTAACGAATTTCCGAACCCCCGTGTGGTCGGCGGTGTCGTGCCGTCTATTCCTGGCGATCCTAGGCCTTAGGACTTGACCCGGGATGCGGCCGCTTCAGTGCGCCCCCCACAGATCTTCGGGCACGTAGAGCACGAAGGCGAAGCCGCGCTTGCGCTGTTTTCTAGGGGTTGAAATGGGTAAAGCCAGCAATTCTCAATGTGGCAATGACCGTGAAGGCTGGACAAAAGGCGCGGTCCGCGGTATAACAGCGCTGGGCCATTGTACGCGAACGCGACGTGACGGATCTTGTTACCGAAAATCCCCTGAGTCTAAATGTCTTAGTGGAATCGCTCAAAGCGGTGATGCGGGCGGCTCCCGACAAGCGGACCGGGAAGAACGGCGTCTATACCATGGAAGACGCGGCGCTGGCGGCCGGCGTGTTTTATACACAAAGCCCGTCGTTTCTGGCCTATCAGAGGACGATGGAGCAGACCCGTGGCCAAAGCAACGCGCAGACGCTCTTGGGCATGAGTCAAATCCCGACGGATAATTGTGTGCGCACGATGCTCGATCCC
>JAJYPQ010000563.1 GCA_021795255.1 Pseudomonadota bacterium | reverse complement strand
ATCTTGGCCCATAACATCGAAGATGCTCCCGATAACACGACCCGTTTTTTCGTCATCGGTCGCGACCCCGTCGGTCCGAGCGGCCAGGATAAGACCACCTTGCTTCTCTCGGCCCCGCACCAAGCGGGGTCCTTGCACGCGCTCTTGGAGCCGTTTGCGCGCCGGGGCATCAGTCTTCTGCGTATCGAATCGCGGCCGGCGCGCCGAGCACTTTGGGAATACGTGTTTTTTGTCGATATTGCTGGGCACCAAGTCGATCCTGCGATTCGTGAGGCCTTGGAGGAACTTGAGGCCGATGGACGCGTCGTGCGGCGGCTTGGATCGTACCCGCAAGCGATCTAACCGATAAAGAGTGGAGGGAAGTGTGGTTCTATGATGTGCGATCCCCTGATTTTGGCGGTGCCGGGCGTCCGCGGCCTCGTGCCCTACGAGCCCGGCAAGCCTATAGAGGAGCTGGAGCGGGAGCTTGGCGTGACAGACGCGATCAAGCTCGCCTCAAACGAGAATCCGTATGGCCCGAGCCCGAAGGCGCAGGCCGCCGGTGCGAAGGCCCTGGCGCATGTCAGCCGTTATCCTGATGGCGGGGCTTTTGCCTTAAAGCGCGCACTGGCCGGGAAGCTTGCTCTTTCGGAACGGCAGATCACGCTCGGTAACGGGTCCAATGATGTCTTAGAACTCATTGCCCGGACCTTCTTGAGTCCGGGCGAGGTCGCGGTATGCGACCAGTACGCCTTTGCCGCCTATCCTATTAGCGTTCGCGGTATCGGGGCCCAGATGATCATGGTCCCGTCTTGCGACTATGCCCACGATCTTAAGGCCATCGCCGCAGCCTTGAGCCCGTCTGTCCGTATGGTGTTTTTGGCTAATCCGAACAATCCGACCGGGACCTGGTTTGGCCGGGACGCCCTTGAGCGGTTTTTGGCGGTCTGCCCAGTGTCTACGATCGTCGTTCTCGACGAGGCCTATTTCGAGTACGTTTCGGATGCCGCCTACCCCGATGGGCGCACGCTTTTGGATCGTCACCCGAACCTTATCGTGGTCCGGACCTTTTCCAAGGTCTACGGTTTGGCGGGTTTGCGCCTGGGGTATGCCCTGTCCTCAATAGCGCTCGCGGAATTGATGAATCGCCTCCGCCAGCCCTTCAACGTGAACGCCGTGGCCCAGGCCGCGGCGATCGCGGCTTTGGGCGATCAGGCCTATGTCGCAGACATGGTGGCAGTCAACGCCGCGCAACGCGAGGGTCTGCGCGCCGCGCTCGTGGCCCTTGGTGTGACGGCCTTGCCGTCTGTGGGCAACTTCCTGTGTCTTAAGGTCGATGACGCGCCCCGCCTCTACCAAGCGCTATTGCGAAAAGGGGTAATCGTGCGGCCTCTCGGTCCTTACGGCATGACCCATCATCTGCGGGTCACGGTGGGACGCCCGGAAGAGAACGCACGCTTTCTACGCGAACTTGGCGCGCTCATGGATTCCCCCCGTGAAACCTAGCGTGGCCATTGTCGGCATCGGGCTTATGGGGGCCTCGCTCGCGGCCGCCCTGCGCGCTGTCGACTTCGCCTCGACTATTGTCGGGATCGACGAGAATCCTAAGTCTCTGGCATTTGCGATCGAGCAAGGATGGATCGATCGGGGTGCGGCTGAGTTTGGGCCAGACGTGGCCGACGTCGTGGTCTTGGCAACGCCGGTCGGGGCCATGGCGGGTCTGCTTTCGCGTCTTCGGCCGCTTGTCTCTACGCGCACTGTGATCACGGATATGGGCAGCGTGAAAGCCCCCGTGGTGCAGGCGGCGTTTGCGCTTGCCTTGCCGCGCTTTGTACCCGGTCACCCCATTGCTGGGGCCGAGCGTTCGGGTCCTTTAGCCGCGCGCGCCGCGCTTTTTGTGAAACGGGCGGTCATTCTGACGCCGCGCGAGGACTGCGACCCGGAGGCGGTGGCGGTGGTACGTGCGATGTGGGAGGCGGCGGGTGCCTATGTCTTATTGGCGTCCGCCGATGTTCATGACCGTATGGTGGCCTATACCAGTCACTTGCCGCACCTCCTAGCCTTTGCTTGCGCCGATCTTTTGGCAGACGAGGCCTTGGATCATGATCTTTATCCCTTCGTTGGGACCGGGCTGCGCGATTTTTTGCGGATTGCAGGCAGCGATCCTGTGATGTGGCGCGATGTGTGTGAGGCGAACGCCGCGGTCCTGGGCCGCGTGTTGGCCGACTATGGCGAGCGTTTGGCCGCTTACGGCAAGGCCTTGGCGGCCGGTGACTTTGCGACCTTGCAGACCCAGTTTGCTAAGGCGCGGGATTTTCGCGAAACCCTTATTCGAGAGACGGATCGTGGCGAGCATTGATTACATCGTAACAGCAGGCGGTCCCCTCAAGGGGGCCCTCAAGGTGGCGGGCGACAAGTCGATCTCCCACCGGGCCGTGATCCTCTCGGCCTTGGCTGAGGGCCAAAGCGTCCTGACGGGCCTTCTTGAGGGTGAAGACGTTCTGGGTACAGTGAACGCGTTTCGGTCGCTCGGCGTATCGATAGAGGGACCAAACAACGGGCGCCTGCTTGTACAAGGAGTCGGGCTCTACGGTTTACAGGCGCCGTCCGACCCTTTGGATCTTGGGAACTCGGGAACGAGTATGCGGCTCCTGGCCGGGCTTTTATGTGCCCAAGCCTTTTCCACTCGCTTGACGGGCGATGAGTCACTTATGAAAAGACCGATGGAGCGGGTCGCAGTCCCGCTGCGCCTCATGGGGGCTGTCATCAAGACCGGACGCGAAGGACGCCCGCCGCTCGAGATCACGGGGGGGCAGAAGCTACGCGGCATACGCTATGCGCTCCCCGTTCCCAGCGCCCAGGTCAAATCCGCGATCCTGTTGGCTGGTCTCTACGCCGAGGGTCGAACGACTGTGATCGAGCCCGCGCCGAGCCGCGACCATACCGAACGGATGTTGCAGGGGTTTTCTTATCCAGTGGAACGGGACGGGGCCGCGATCTCGGTCGTGGGCGGCGGCGGGCCGCTCACCCCCGGCGCCTTTGAGGTGCCGGGCGATTTGTCATCG
>JAJYPQ010000562.1 GCA_021795255.1 Pseudomonadota bacterium | reverse complement strand
GATCGATGCGGCCGGCCTGGTTGTGGGGGAAGAGGATTCGGGCCCGGTCCTGGTGACGGGCTTTGGTCTGGGTGTCGAGGTCTGGGGCGGATTCGGGAATTATGTTCGCGTGCCGCGTGCCTGGATCCTGCCCGTCCCCCAGGGTCTTACCGTCTCGGAGAGCATGATACTGGGGACAGCGGGCCTGACCGCGGCGCTCGCGATCCATGCGCTTCTCGAGTGCGACATCGATCCCGGGAAGGGCGAGGTCCTGGTGACCGGGGCTACGGGCGGGGTCGGGAGTATCGCTATCATGCTGCTCTCGCAGTTGGGCTTCCGGGTTGTGGCCAGGACGCGAAAGACGGAAGAAGGGGCCTACCTTCTGGCCCTGGGCGCCGCGCGCATTCTGGATGCCGAGGGCACGAGCCAAACCTCGGAGCGGGCCCTACACACGCCGCGATGGCAGGCCGCAGTGGACACGGTAGGGGGCGCGGTGCTCGCCGATGTTTTGAAGGGGATTATGTATGGGGGTGCTGTGGCCGCCTGCGGCATGGCGGGCGGCACCCGACTCGAAAGCTCGGTCTTTCCTTTTATCCTGCGAGGGGTACGGCTCTTGGGTATCGACTCCGTGCAGTGCCCCATGCCGAGACGAGAAGCGATGTGGCGGTGGCTAGCAGGCGACTTGAGGCCGCGGGATTTTGCCCTCCTCCACCGGTCTTTGAGCCTAAGCGAACTTGATCCTGCCATTGACGCGATGCTGCAAGGCCGCCATACACGCCGCGCACTCGTGTGCGTGGATAATATCTCCTAGGCTAAGCCTCCCTGGGACTCCGCGCTTAAGTGCCGCGGCATGCCCCTGCCAGCCTTTTGGCTCGTAGGGCTGCGCTAATGGGGCGTTCGCTGCAGGCGGATCGCATATTTTTTGAGGCGATGCCATAAACTCCGCTCGGCGATGCCTAGGAGTTCGGCCGCGCGCGCTTGAACGCCGTCGCAGGATTCCAGGGCGCGGATGATGGCCTCACGCTCCAATTGTGCGAGCCATTCGTCGAGAGGACCTATGGGGCCATGGGGGGGCGTTGACCTTAAAGCGGCTTGTGTCCGGGGGCGAAACAGGCTGTGGGGGAGATCGTCGCGCTCGATCAAAGGGCCGCTTGCCGTCAATAGCGCACGTTCCACGGCGTTACGAAGTTCGCGGATGTTTCCCGGCCACGAGTACTGATTCAGGGCCGCTTGCGCCTCCTCTGTGAAACCTTGGACCGGTGAGCCCATGTCTGCGGCAAGTTCATTGAGAAAAGCAACGGCCAGCAGGGGGATATCTGCGGCCCGGGCCCGTAACGGCGGCACATGGATATTGTATACGTCGAGCCGATAAAGGAGGTCCTCGCGAAACCGTCCGGCCTCTACCTGGGCCCGCAGGTCACGGTTTGTGGCGGTTATGATGCGGACATCCGTGGCGCGTACTTGGTTGGACCCAAGCGGCGAGAACTCGCGTTCTTGCAAGACCCGCAGAAGCTTGGCTTGCAGTTCGATTCCGAGGTCTCCGATCTCGTCTAGGAACAGCGTCCCGCCTTGAGCCTGCTCGATACGCCCGGCGCGGTTTTGGGTCGCCCCACTAAACGCCCCCTTCACGTAGCCGAAGAGTTCGCTTTCGAGAAGATCGTGGGGGATGGCCGAACAATTGACGGCCACCCACGGATGATCGCGGCGATTACCCGATTCATGGATGGCGCGTGCGACCAGTTCCTTTCCGGTCCCCGACTCCCCGGTGATGAGGATATTGGTTTTGACAGACGCCACCCGGCCGATCTCCGCCTGGAGGCGCCTTAAGGGTTCGCTTTGTCCAAGAAGGGTATGGGTGCTGCGGGCACGCTGCTGGATATCCGCCTTGAGGCGTTGATTTTCCTGCAGGATGCGGCGGAGCTTTAGGGCGTTATGGACGGCGATCTCGAGGGCCTCGGGCTCGAAGGGCTTGGTTAGGTAGTCGGCCGCGCCGGCATGGATGCTCGATACCGCCGAACTGATCGAGCCATGGGCCGTGATGACGATAACCGGGATATCGGGCCGTTCTGCGCGCGCGCGGCGAATGAACTCTTCACCGCCCATCCCCGCCATTTTGAGGTCCGATAGAATAACGTCGATGGCGAGGTTCTGGAGGTGCGGCAGGGCGGTTTCGCCGCGATCGCTGACGATGACGGCGTAGCCTGCGGCCTCCAGGATCATCCGCATCAGGGTCTGCATATTGGTCTCGTCGTCTACGACGAGTATGCTGCTTTTTATCATAGGTGCTCCTGACGAGCCCAGCGCAATAGCGGCGCCCGATCCTTCCGGCGAAGGCCCTGGGTCGGATCGGATTTCAGGGGGCCTCTTCTTTCGCTCGTGTCCCCCGCATGGGGTGTGACTTTAAAACTGGAAAGCTCATCACGAAACGCGCCCCGCCCGATTTTCTGGTCTCCGCCGCGAGCACGCCGCCGTTGGCCTCGACCAGGGCTGCGGCAATAGAGAGACCAAGACCGGTACCGTGGGTCTTGGTCGTAAAGAAGGGCTCGAACAGCCGGGGTGCGATGGCGGCATCTATGCCAGGCCCGTCGTCTTCGATGGCGACGATAAGGCGGTCCTTTTCGACATGGGATGAGAGCATGATATGTCCATCCCGCCCCGTAAAGGCCTCAGCCGCGTTCGTCAAAAGGTTGGTAAACGCTTGCTGAAGGAGTTCGCTGTCGGCCAGTATGCGCTCGTTCGCGTGCGCTAGCGCCTCGGTCACGCGAAGCCCAGGGTGGACGGCCAAGACCCCCGCCAGGGCGCGCTTGAGAGGTGTGCTCGGGTCAAGAACCTCGGGGGATGGGGGGCGGTTACGCGAAAGCTTCAAGAAGTCCCCGGTCAGGGCCGCGACCCGCGCGCTTTCTTCCCGGATCATGCGCTTGAGCTCGGTTTGCTTCGCGTTTTCTTGATCGGGCTTATCAAGCAAGGCGGCGGCGGCCGAGATGACGCCTATGGGATTGCGAATCTCGTGGGCGAGGGCCGCCGAAAGCTCGCCCAGCGCGATAAGCTTATCTTGTCGGAATCGTTGCTG
>JAJYPQ010000070.1 GCA_021795255.1 Pseudomonadota bacterium | reverse complement strand
CGACAGGCAGCACGACCAATTTCTTTGGCAATAGTGAGCTTGCCTGTCATGCCCGGGACATGAAGGGACTCACGATGAGTCTTCAGCTGCGTACCGAAATACTGGAAGCCATAGAGCGGGCAGCGATGGAAGCGCCAAACGGGCAGGCCGCTCCTCTTGAGTTTGCGGTCGTAGGGGGCGGACCGACAGGCGTCGAACTCGCGGCCGCACTCAGCCATCTTTTGCGCCAACAAATCCCCAAAGACTACCCCGAACTTGATATGCGCCGAACCCGTATCAGCCTGTTGCAGTCTGGTGACGCTCTTCTCCCAGCGCTTCCGCGCGCGATTCAAGCCTATGCGGAAGCTCGCTTAAAGGCCCAAGGTGTGACCGTAAGGCTCGGAAGCCGCGTCGAGCACTTCGATGGCCATGCCATGACCCTCGCCAATGGGGAATCATTTGCGACATCGCTTCTCATCTGGACAGCCGGCATACACGCAGCCCCTTTAATAGAAGGGCTCCCAGTTACCAAAGGACCCGGCGGTCGCATAGAGGTCAATGGTAATCTGCAGATTCCAACCTATCCCGAGGTGTACGTCCTGGGAGATTTGACCTATTGCCCAGACCGTCCTTGGCCACAGAACGCGCCCTTTGCGCGCCAAAGCGGGGTTTTTGCGGCTCAAGCGATCCTCCACGCCGCCGGAAGACGCCGGTCGCCTCCGAGTTTTCATTATCGTGATCTCGGAACCATGGTCGCCCTGAGCCGCATGGACGCGATCGTCTATCTCCCTTGGCTTGGGCATTTCCGCGCGCGCGGGTTCATGGGCTGGCTGATCTGGTTATTTTTTCATATCGGCTCGCTTGTCGGTTTTCGTAACCGTTTCGCAGCCATACTAGATTGGAGTTCCGGCCTTATTAACCGCCGACCGGCCGCCGGACTTATCATCTCCTACGCCAAGGTGCCGACCCCCAAGAAATAAAGAGACAGGGGGCTCGAACGTCGCGACCAGCCCCGCCCCGGGGTCGGCACCTGAGACGGATGAAACGTACCCGAGCCTCTTCTCTCAACACTTAAAAATAGGGATGCGTAAAAAAGACAGCACCGATAACGAGACCGATCATAGCGCAAGCCATAAGACCCACGCAGATCACGATCACCGCACGTATACCGGGGCTTGTCACAACGGGCGCCGTATCTGACATAACACCTCCTCCTCAGGGCTCCAGGAACCTTTCCTAAGAGTACCCCACCGGCCCAGAATCAGACCGCGAGAACCCCTTATGGTTCTAGTCCCGCAGCACCTACGGGCTAATTTTCTGAGCCCTGATCGCGGCTCGCTTGGCACCCCGGGCCGCAAAAAACTGGGCCAAAGGGCCATGTCGCCCCTTACGACATGCTTAGCGCGCATCTCCTAGAGGGCTGGGGCCATAAGCGTTTTCGCGGGGCTCACTCGGTAAAACCGTAAAGATGAAGACCGTGATCCCGAGAGCCATTGTCACCACAAGCCCCAGAACCAGTCCCATGTGATCGCCTGCCGTCACCGAGCGGAAAAATGGGACAAGGGCGTGCGCCTTTAAAGCCGCTAAAAATTCCCAGACCATGGCAATCTCGGTCACGGCACTCACGGCAAGGCTTGCCGCCAGCCACCAACCACTCCTCCCGACATCATGGAGGCGCCGGATTTGGACAGCTACCAAGGGGTATGCGGAAAGAATTATGACCAGAGACACCGCTAACCCTACAATAATGAGTATGAGCGATGGATGGCCAACGGGGCTGTGAGCCATAAGGAACCTATTAAATACTTGACCTATGACATCAAGGATTATGATCCAGAGCGCGAAGTACCAGAATTCAGAACGGCTCGCGCGGCCTCGTTTCCTGAAGCTCTTGCGATAGCCAGAAATAACAGCCTCTTTCATATTCATAATGAATCCTCCCGTTTTTTATTTGAGGCGACGCCCCTATTTTTTGAGGTAACGCCCTTATTATAGACCATGGGCGCGACCGGAACTGGCGAAGCGTTAGGATGCTGTATAAGAAAGGATGTCTCAAGACCGGCGCCGGAAACCACAAAGGAAGAGAGGCGGCTTTTGTGCATACTTTGGGCCTCCAGAGCCGATACCGCGCACCATAGGGGGCTTTGCGCGCGCCCCCTTGGCGATATATTCTTCTTTGCGTCCAGCGCTCCTAATGGGCTTTTCGTCTTCAGTCATCCTATCAGCTATTTGCGATCCGAAACTCTCTTCATATCCTTAAGGAAGATCATCATGTCCGTGCTCTTTACCAAAACGACACTCGGATCACTTACGCTGCAAAATCACTTGGTTATGGCGCCTTTGACTCGCAGCCGCGCAATCGGCAATGTCCCCACTGATCTCATGATGGAGTACTATTCTCAACGCGCCACGGCTGGTCTTATTATCAGCGAGGGCACATCCCCTTCACCCAATGGCCTCGGCTATCCACGCATACCGGGAATATTTTCCCCAGGGCAAGTCGCCGGCTGGAAGCGCGTCACCGATGCCGTCCACAGCAAAGGGGCAAGGGTATTCATACAGTTCATGCACTGCGGGCGTATCGCTCACCCCCTGAACCTCCCGGTCGGCGCGCGCGTATTGGGACCATCGGCCATTGCAGCGAATGGTGATATGTTCACAGATGCCGAGGGCATGAAACCCAACGCCACCCCACAAGCCATGACCGAGGTGGATATCAAGACCGCTATTGAGGAATTTGCGCAAGCGGCTAAAAACGCGATAACGGCAGGATTCGATGGAATCGAGCTGCACGGCGCCAACGGCTATTTGCTCGAGCAGTTCACTCGCCCAAACTCGAATCAACGCACCGATCGCTATGGCGGATCAATCGAAAACCGCGCGCGCTTCGTGCTCGAAGTCGCAGAGGCCGTGATCAAGAGTGTCGGGAAAGACCGGGTCGGAATCCGCCTATCTCCGTTTGGAGTATTCAACGACATGCCACTTTATGACGACATGTCTGCAGATTACACTTACCTCGTGCGCGAACTGAATGAACGCGGACTCGTTTACCTCCATTTGGTCGATCATTCACCCATGGGCGCCCCGCCTGTGCCAGATTCCATTAAGGCGATGGTCCGCAGCACCTTCAAAGGCCAATTGATTCTTTCCGGGGGCTACGACGCTGCCCGCGCGGAGGCCGACCTGGCCGCTGGTAAATGCGATCTCATCGCGGTCGGCCGGCCATTCCTGGCCAACCCAGACCTTGTCGCCCGTTGGCAAACCGGGGCGGCACTCAACGCGCCCGACATGACCACTTTCTATACACCGGGAGCGAAGGGTTATACCGATTACCCGGTATTGAGCTAAAAGTGATCCTCGCTGCGTAAAAGGAGTCTGTCTAGAAACGACGCTGTTCATGGGGCACGCATATAAATCAATCCCAGTTTTTGGGCAGGGGATCGAGTGGGCATCCCCCTGCGGCCAGAGGACAAGGAGCGGAGTACTTTGAGCCAGTCCGTTGTAATCACGCCCCGCAGTCCAAGACCAGAGTAGCTCTGGGTGCTCAAACGGGAAAAGGGGTGTCCGAAAGCAACTCAATATCAGGTCCGCCAGAACCGGGTGGCCTTAAGACGCCGGCAGCTGGGCGCCTCGGGGCGGCGCCACGGCGGACCGGGATACCTGCTTCGCGAAGATCGAACAATGGAGAGTCGGGAGAAATTTTGCGAGATTGAACAGGAAGAGCAAGACCGCATGGAGCCTGGTCGTATTCGGGTAGATGGAGGTCGGGGAGTATGAGACCGAACCGTGCATGAGTGAGCTTCTCAAGGGCCTCCTGGGCATCGTATGTCACCTCCGGTACCTAGACATTGCGCTAGAGGCCAATGGCCTAGCCCGCAAGCAGTCCACCATCGTCCTCCACCATCAATATAATGCGCCGCTGGCACTCGTGACAATCGGGTCCGGGTCGGCGACCGCATAACTTATAATCTGTTATTTCACACAGTAGAACGGCGCCGTGAAAGCCGAGTCGATACTGCGGTAAGGCGACTTGTCGGCGTGTGCTTTGAACTGGTGCAAAGACCAACATTTTCTGCCCTACTATGAGCCGCGAACGGCGCCTTTCTGCAGGACGGTAATTCGAATAAAGAGGCCGATAAACAGGCTGTTACCCTGGAATAAATCGCGTCTGAGTCTGCTGGCACCCTTTTTGCTGTGAGCGTGTTATCTGACACTCAGAAAGGTGCGCAATGGGCCAACGCAAAAACGTAGCGAGAGTCGCCTCTAAATACCACACCCTGATCACGTCGATCGCACTCTTTTTGGTGCTCGATATGTGTGTCTTGGTACTGAATTTCTATTTGGCCTCGCAAATTCAGCGTAACGCGGTGGCAGTGAACCTGGCGGGGCGCCAACGCATGTTGTCGCAACGCATGGTCAAGGCCCTCTACGGGATCAGCTACGCCGAGGATCATGGGGGCAATCCGGAACGTTCCTTGCGCGAACTGCACGCAACCGTCAGTCTATTTGATCACACGTTAAACGCCTTTGCGCACGGCGGCGTGGTCCCGGGCGGGACGGGCGCCCCGGTCCACCTCCTGCCGGTTTCCGGTATCGCGGCACACGCCATAATGAACCGGGCCTTTGCCTTGTGGAGGCCTTACAACCGATTGATTGGTCGTCTCCAGCTCAATGCCTTGGGCCAGGTCTCCCGCAACACTCTTGATCCCGCGATACATTTTGCAATCCATAATAATCTTCGCCTTCTGGGGCTCATGAACCAGCTCACAACAGCCATGCAAGAGGTGGCTGGCGCTAAGGCGAGCCATCTGCGTTTCATTCAGGCAACCGCGATGGTGCTTGCCCTTGGCAACTTTGCGCTAATCTTATTTCATTTCTTGGGCCAGTTGAGCGTACGCGATCAAGCTCTTGAGGTATATGAACGTAGCCTCGAAAAATTGCTGGCGGGCAAGGAGGCGGAGATCCGCAAAATCAAAGATCGTTACGAGGCGCTGCTCAATAAGGATGCCCCTAAGGCCTCCGAAGCGGAGCGAGTGCGGCGTCGTTGCGCCATCCATCACGCCTTGGGCCGTTTTCGCGAAAAGGGTCTGTCGGCACACGATATTATGGAGGCCTTATGGCTCTTTGAGGAACGCTATAATGCGCTCCTGCATGTGGTCTTGGTAGATTTTGTACGCGATGTGACCCGGCTTGCACGGGTACCTGATCTTCGCCAGGCCCTGCACGCCGAGATCCTCAAGCACTACACGCGACCATTGGAAAAGAGCGATGTGGATCCGCTGCCAGCCGTGACGGCCTACCACAAAGAACACGAAGACGCGGAACTGACAGGGCGCACCACCATCACAGCGTCCTTTGCGCTGGCTCTCACCCAAGTCCTTGACCGCCTGGAGGCCCTTGACCGGGGCAAGGCCATCAGTCTGCGCATGTTCCTCGCTACCCGTCTGCACAGCTTATCGCTTGGTCGGGAAGTGGCAGACGAACTGCGCGATTATCTCGTCAAACCAAGCCGCCCCGTAATACGGGCGCCGGTGGAACTGCATGTTGCCCAAAGGGTTATGAGCATGGTATGGGAATGGTGCCGCGAAGGCTTCGGTGACCCGATCACGCAATCGGTTTTTCAAAGAAGCGCGGAGAAGGTGAAGGAGCTTGGGCCAGGCGCCCTCATGGATCTCTTTCCGGCCGCCGCACTGGAAGAGGTAAGGGCCTCCTAAGGCTTAGAGTCAAAAATCCGCGATGGTCGGTCTCTCCCTAACCGCCATCAACCGAGCGGGTTCTCCTTCCCCGGATTTCACGCTCGATTATGTCGGCCGCCTGCGGCTTGCTAAAATAATATCCCTGCATCATATGGCAACCTTGTGCCCAGAGAAACTCAAGCTGTTCCCTACTCTCTACGCCTTCTGCAATGACCTCGATACCAAGACTCTTCGCCATCGTAATAATCGCGTTCACGATCGCCGCATCATCAGTATCTGTCGCAATATCTCGCACGAATGATTGATCAATCGTAAGCGATTAGCGAACCCCACCCTCCCCAACTCCCCTTTAACTCGGAAGATCCCCACACCAGGCTGATCTCGGGGGCAGCTGGGCAAGGCGGACGCACGGTCAGGGGCACAAAGGCTGGTGCTTGGGAGGCCTTAGGTCTCGGGGACGACGGCTTGGCCCGCCCGAGGAGGCGCGCTTACGCTTACGCTGGAATGAAGACTCGCGCGGTTCTTTCGCGCGAGGAAGGTCAATACGGCAATCTGCCGTTGCTGACAAAAGGCCCGCATCGAAAGCCCGCTTGCGGCTTGCTCTGCTAACAGCTGTTGCCATTCCTCGGAAGATCTTAAGACTGCCATGCCTATAACTCCACAGAATGGATGAAGTCCTAAGCGTAAAGGGGTTAGAAGGTTACGAGGAGTACGGGGTTGATGGAGCGTTTACGGTGTTTGCGTCGTGCAGGTCGTCGCTGTCGCATTGACGGTTTGCGCGCAGGTCTGCGTGGACGTTTGCGTGGGCGTCTGCCACTTGACGCACGACTGCGATTGGTTGCACGCGCCGTTCACGGTGACGCTTGTGTTCCCGGAGCAACTGTACACCGTCTTTCCGCCGGCAATCTGCGACTGTTGCCCGGAAAAACCCGTGGAGATACCGCCGCCGTCGGCTACCAGCTCGCCCGTGTAACCGCCGGAGTTGGCGTTCTTGCCGCTGACTATTTGCTGGCCGTTCGACGCGACCACGCCCGTGCCCACGGTGCTGGACATGACACTGCCGTTGTTCGCGTACTGGTTCGCCTGGGCCGTAGTGCCCTGCTACTTTATGGCGTAGAGATTCGACTGGGAATAGGTGCCGATCTGGGTGACCGACAGCTGGCAACGCGCCATAGTACCCGTGCCGGTGCACGCACCCAGGGTGGCGGTTAGCGATGGGTCCGGATTCGCCGAGCCGCCTCTCGACGATATGGTGACCGGCTCCCAGGCCGGACCACTACCGCCGCAGGTCTCTCCCTGCGTGGTGCCCGGGCAGAACTGAAGATTGTACGTACCGCGCGCGCCCTGCTCGCACTCGGTCTCTACGCCGAGAGGATAGACTGCCGAATCCCTGCTATAGGCAGCGCCTCCGCAGTAGATGGTCGTCGTAGCGCCGGCGTGGCCCAACGCCGATACCGAGCCGTTTTCGGGCTCGGCGCCGGCTGTACCGCCGGCGTTGAACGTCGTCCGGGCATTGGCGCTGGCCGCAATATGACTGCCGGAGTTGACCCCCTGGGAGGCGGTGCTCTCGCTGGTGACCAGCCCCGCGGCCGGCAATGCCGCCCAAGCGGACAAGGGCAAGAGGGCAGCAGAAAGGCAAGCCAATGCAACTACTGCCCGACGAAAGGGGCGGGCAGTCCAGGTGCAGGTCCGAGTCCCTTCGCGCAGGATGGGTGGGCTGTCCGGTCGATGATTTTGCATGCGGGCTATAGGCTCACTCTGAAATTCGCGAGCGGATTTCAGAGTGAGTAACTTCCACGCACCAGGCGTGTAAGCCCGCGCCGAAATTCACGGGCACTTTCGCTGACGGTCCAACGGCAGGACCAGATTCTCGTGGTTAGCGGTTTCAGACGGCACGCGAATGCGGCACGATGAGCGGCGAATGCGCGCTCTCGGTCCGCTTTGGGCGACTCGACGAATTTCCGGACGGGCCTATAGGGTTCCTATCATGAGCGGGTTTCGGGCGGCACGCCAACGTGGCGCGCGAAACATATCTCATAAGGAGAGGGAGCCGTGGGGTACGTGTTTCTATTGGCGCTGTGTCTATTAGTAGCTCCGCGCGAGTTTGCTATACTGCTTCTCTGGGTAATGCTGAGGACAATGCTCGGCGTGAACAAGTCACAATTTTTCGATATCTCGGATGTCTGCGAGTCTCGTGGCGGCGAGGTGGATGCGGTAACCATCACCGAGAAACAAAAAATCATCAATAGATGCGCGCAATCCTACTGCAGACAGATGTATGGCTGCGGCGATTCCCTATTCCACGGCCGCCTGCGTCAATGGGTGGGGGGTGGCACAATAGCGCTTGCTGTTAGTGCGTTCGTGGCCTTGCTTCTGCCTGTCCCGAGTCCAATTTCTCCAGCGCAAGGTCTGCTGGCTGTCGCAACGGTAGGCATTTTTGTTTTGACGGAAAGTTTTGTGTGGCGTCGCCGACTACTGGCGCGTAACTTAGGCACGAAATCCTATCAGGAAACCCGTCAACTCCTGGCGCAGAGGACTACAGCCAGCGTCGGCGGCCCCGGAGAGTTTCTGGAAAGAGTAAAAACTGCCTACGGGGAAATACCACAGCTCTCGGCACCTTTTGCGGCGCCCTATTGGGGGCATGTCCTCGTTTATGTCCTCTGGGCGTTACTCGGCTTCGCGTGGGCCTTGATGTTCGTTGCGCACGGGGTCTGGCCGCCTTCGGCTTGGGCGCAACTACACATCGAGCCGCACGGACCGACAGTTCTGTGGTTGACCCTGCTGGATGCGTTATTGGCCGTCTACTTTGGTACTATCGCCTGTTTGAGCACGTCGCATTGGGGCGCGATTCAGGTCGGTAAACGCTACTATCCATTGCAGATATTCTGCCGCGACCTTGAGCGAGTGGAGAAGAAAAGAGGGTGGAGGCCGCAGGGCTAGGGTAGTACGCGCGCGTGGCCAAATAGCTGGTGGGCCGCCGCGCGGGCGGCTGCGTTTGCTAAAACAAAATGCCAGTCCCACGCAACGTGGGACTGGCATTTACTGCCGTGAGGGCAGGTTCGCTCGCCCGGGTTCCCGGGGGTCACCTCTCCATAGGCCCATCAAAAAATTCGCGCGAATTAGTGCAGCTTCGGATTTTGCATAAGCGAAATTGGGCCTGTATAGTGCTGGCGGTCGAAAATAAAAAAGAAACAGAAGAGAAGCGGTCGTGCCCATCCACCGCCCACCGACGCCCGGTAGCTTGGTCGTATGCGATTTTAACGGATTCAAAGCGCCAGAGATGGCGAAGTGCCGTCCCGTCGTTGTGGTAGCGCCCACTTGGGGTCGGCAAAATCTCTGCACGGTGGTTCCCTTGAGCACTACACCGCCCGGCACTTTGATGCCGTACCACCATGAGTTTAGCGGCAACCCAATTCCTGGCCGAGCAGAGCCAACGTGGGCAAAGTGCGACATGGTCACGACCGTGAGCCTAGCGCGGCTGGACCGCATAAAGCTGGGGCGAGGGAGATACGAAATTCTGCAACTAAACGACGGGGATTTTGAGGCTATAAAGGCCTGTCTGAAGCTTTTCTTCGGGATATAAACCAGAGCGCCAAGCCTGATAAAGGTCTAGCGCTCTGGGGGTCCAAGGCTCAGCCACGCTTGTCATCACTTAGCGGCTGGGCCTACTGCCCGAAGGCAGGTTCGCTCGCCCGGTTCCCCGAGGATGACAACGGGCAGAATATCTCCTCAAAGAGAGTTTTGTCAACTTGTTGCTTACAGCCCCAGCACCTCTCAATGTGGCAACGGCCATGAGTATCCAGCAGCTTTGCGTGTGCCGGCAGGCGCCCAGCATTGGCGCACTCAAGCACTCTAATTCGTATGCCATCACTGGGCGTTCCGGACTCTATCACTTCACGTTGAAATAGGTTAACCGAAACTCCTGCTCGCCCGGGTTTCCGAGGTTGACGCGAAAAGTTGGGTCAAGCAAACACGCCGTCAATCGGCGATAATAATGGCAGACCCTGGGGCGCGCGTACTTATCATACGCTTAGGACTCCAGTGCTGGTGGAATCCGGGCTGGTCCAGGCTTTACCTGCCGCTCATCATGCGCCTATAAACTCGCCGCCTGAAACCGCTAACGTAGTATAGGCCCGCTGGAAAATTCGTGGCTAAACTGGAGCATGGGAACGCCTCCTCCCCGCACGCCTGAAATGATCAAGAAAAATCGCGCGCAAAGACACCGATGCCAATCGAGACAAAAGGCGGTTGGATTTACATGCCTAAATGTAGGGTTGTTGCGATTCGGTGTCCCGCATTGGGGGGTTTTATGCCTCCGTTGAATTCCGAGCGGGTACCGATCATGGAGTGGATACCGCCAGACAACCCGATGAGGACTGGCGGTGATGGCGGATGCGAAGCTTTTCGAGGCGGCCTTGGGGATTGAAGCACCTTGGTTTGTGCGGGATGTGGCCTTCGATGCCAAGGCCCGCACGTTGACGATCGCTGTGGACTTCAAACCCGGCACACGGTTTGCGGTGCCGGGCGTTCCAGGAGATCATCCCGTTCATGACACGACTGTTAAGCGCTACCGGTATTTGAACTTCTTCCAGCACAAGTGCTTTCTTGAGGTACGTGTTCCCCGCGTCAAGGGGTCTGATGGGAGTGTCCGCCAAGTGGAGCCAGCCTTTGTCGGGAAACTCGCTGGCTTCACGCTGCTCTTCGGGGCGTTGATCCTGGCCTTTTGCCGAGAGATGCCCTTTTGCGTCGTGGCGCGTTTGACGGGGGTGAGTCTGCATCGGGTCATGAGCCTGTGCGAGCGCACTGTCAATCTGGCGGTCGCGCAGCAGGACCTCTCGGAGGTCCAAGAGCTCGCCATCGACGAAACCTCCACGGCCCGAGGGCCTGATTATGTGACAATCGCGGCCGACGCCTCTCGGCGGGCCGTCATCGCCGTCACCGAGGAGCGCGATGCCAAGGCCGTCGATCGCTTGGCCCGGGAGATCCGGGGCCATGGGGGCGATCCCGAGGCGGTGACGTCGATCTCGATCGACATGTCGTCGTCCTTCATCAAGGGAGTGGCGCGCTCGTTCCCCAACGCCCAGGTCACCTTCGACAAATTCCCTGTCGTGGCCCATGCCTCGCAGGCCCTCGACCTCACGGGACGGGCCGAGCAGAAAACCGACCCCGCCCTGAAGGGCCCGCTGTTTCCCGCTCTTGAAGGACTCCCGCGCGCTCAGCGCCACAGCACGCGATGATCTGGAGGCGTTGATGAGGGAGGTGACCACCAAACGCATCGCCCGGGCCTGGGTGTACCGCGAGCAGCTCCGCGAGATCCCAAACCGCAAACAGGTGAATGTCGTGCGCCTGATGTTGAAGCCATGGTGTACCAACGTCAGCCGCTCCCAGGTCCAGCCCATGAAGGCCGTGGCCCCCCTCGTGCGATCCCATCTCGAAGGCACCTGTGCTTGGGCTTAAGACACGCGCCACCAATGGCGGCCTCACGGCCCTGAATGGCCTCTTTCAGGCCGCCAAACGCAAGGCTCGCGGCTAGGGCCGATTCTCGACTGTCCGCACCGTGATCTTCCTGATCGCGGGCAAGCTCGACTTCTCAAAGATCAACCCGCATATGGCGGGTCAACCCACATGAAATTCAACAGAGCCCAAAAACAAGTTCAATGAAATCGAACCACGACTCAGAGGTTTGAAGGTTGGAAGCTTACAGATCCCATTCTTGCGGGCCTGGAAAATCGGCAGAAAAGGAAACGGCGGCCGGACGACTGGCAGCAGCACGCCGTCCCTTGAGGACATGGAGGCGACGGGCGCGGACGGGGAAACGGGACTAGGACTGGACGACATGGTCTTGGGTGCCTGGCATGACCCCGAGGCCCTACACAAACAAAACATTGGAGGATGGGTAGGGAAGGTGTTAGCAGGAAACTTTGCCGCGCACACGTGCACCAAAGGCTAAGGAAAAAAGCAATATGACGGGGGCGCAGCCCCTAAACCCCCGAAGATCAAGGTCAAGATCAAAATCTAAAACAAAAAGAACAGAGTACAATTGGGGTACAAGGCGCAAGGCCTTGGGGCTCGCGGTCGGCACACATTGTCCAACGATTGCTGAGGTTCGCTCGAGGTGATAGCGACACAGGTATGACCGGGACGAACCAAACCTGAAGGGCGACTCGGAGCGCCAGGCTCGATTCCAAGATGAGGTGTCCGTCAGCAGAAACCATCAGGGCCGAAGACCAGAACCAGCCTCACTGAAGGCCGGATATAAGACTACAATCCGATCCTGTCCGTCAGGGCCACGAGGGGGCTTGGCAAAACCAGGGCGTCCATATAAGTTGCCCTCGCGCCTTCGATCTTGGTGCACGATCTCTCAGCAAAGCCGCGAGATGCCGCTCCCACAAATGGGAGTTACTCACGGCCGTCCTGCGGACGAGCCGTGCGCTTTTCCGGCGCGCAGCGACGGTAGGAGTTTGCTAGACTAACTCACTCAGAAACATAATTCGCGTCACTAATGTGGAGATCTATGCAGAAGGCGCCGGTACGACGACCGAATCGAGAGGGGAAACTAACCCAGCAGTGCGGATTTTATCTCGCACTGGCCCTCATCTTTCTGAGTGGGCCTTTCTGCGTACAAGCGGTGGCCGCCAACTGGCAGACGAGTAAGACACTTTTGTATCAGCATTTAGGTCACCTGTACTGGGTCGCCGATGGCCATGGGCCGAAAATCATCTATGACTTCGTCGATCCTAATTCGCACTATAGCCACGCCCTTTTTGAAGAACTGGCGCCGCTTCTTGCGCACCATCAGGTCACGGTCCGACAAATCATAGTCGGCTACCTTACGAAAAGCAGCGCCGGGAAAGCGGCAGCGATCATGACATCAGCCAACCCGTTGCACACCTTGCAGTACGGCGAAAGACACTATACAACGGCCCGTGGTAGCGCGATCACACCGGTACCCGTAAACATGGCAAGCCAGCGCATCTTGCATCAGGACTTCCAGGTACTCGCAATGGTAGAGGGTAACCCGTGGATGCGTCTGGCCCCTTTGCTCATCTATAAGGGTCCACGAGGTCGTGTGCATATCTTTCAAAGCAGACTTTCAGGCACCAAACTTGAAGAGATTATTACTCGTATACAGAACTGAGCAACACCCCGGACGATGCTGTGCGCGATACATCATAATCCGACTGATCCAGCGCAGCTGAGAACGGGAGACCGCAAACCACTGAGGGTTGCTAGGAAACAATTATGGGCCGCAGGTGGTTCTCCTGAATATGATCCCCTGATGGCCCATGCCCACAAGCGCTCGTCCGGCAAGACAAGACTCACGCATTGTTAGCAACAGGGATGCGCAGCACCTCGCCCACCTGTAAGAAGGGGCTCGTCAGGTTATTCACCGCCATCAGCGCGCCGACGGTCACGCCATACTGTTGGGCGATACTACTTAAGGTGTCGCCCGGGATGACGGTACGCGCATTGTTAGAAAAAGGAATGCGCAGCACCTCGCCCACCTGCAGGTAGGGACTATTTAGGTTATTCACCGCCATCAGCGTACCAATAGGCACGCC
>JAJYPQ010000561.1 GCA_021795255.1 Pseudomonadota bacterium | reverse complement strand
GTGGATGCCCGAGGCCCCCTGCAGACGGGAGAGTTTGGCCAGCACGAGTGCTGTATATCCGCGGTGGGCCGATGGCGAGGTTATCATGCCGTGGCCGGCACGATGGTAGTGCAGATACTGCGACGGGTACTGGCGCCGCGCGGTAGTGACCATGCCCGGGCCACCCACGAAGCCGTCGACGAGAAACGCGACCTTATCGGCGTCCGGGCCGAAGGTCTCCAGGACGAAGTCGGCGCGCGCACACATCTCGTAATGATCGTCGGCGGTGATGTTCGCGGAGAACAGCTTGGCTTGGCCGGTCTTGTCCATGGCGCGCCTCATGGCATCGGCCACGAGCGGTATGGTTTTCTTCATGGGCGCGAATACTTGGTTGCCCTGCGGCTCGTCATTCTTGATGAAATCCCCGCCCAGCCAGAACTGGTGCGCGGCCTCGGCAAAGGGTTCGGGGCGCAGGCCCAGCTTGGGCTTGATGATGGTGCCGGCGATGTAGCCGCCGTCTTTTATCGGCCGGCCGAGGATCCGCCAGAGATCTGATATGTCCTTGCTTGGACCGTCAAAAAGCTGGATGGCTCGTGGCGGGAAATAGATGTCGATCATCTTCGCGTGCGCAATGTCGCCCATGCCCTGGTTGTTGCCGATAGCTAAAGTCAGGAAGGACACGATCATCATGCGGCCATCCATGACGTTGCGATCGAAAAGATCCAGCGGATAGGCGATACGCATGTCCCCAGCCGGCTCGTCGATGTAATAGACCAGCGCATCGACACCCTTGGTGAAGTCGTCTGTAGTCGACACCTCTACATTGGTGCCGGTCGATGATTCGGCGGCAAAGTGCGCGGCCGAGGCGAGATAGCCGTAGCCGGTCTTGGGCTTCATCTTGTAGGCGACGAGAATATGCTTGCCACCGGCTATGAGGTCTTCTTCGCGCAGGGAAAGGTCGGTGTAGCGAGACGACTGGTCCACAAGGTGCTCCTTGGCTGAAAGGTGAGGATGACGGACTATACCCTCAAGATATAATCAGTAAAAACGATTATCTACTATAGATATAATAGGTATTACCTATTATTATACGGCCCGCCGATGCCGCACTTGGGGCCGCCATGGAGCGCAAGCGATGAGGAACCTGACGTTACGCCAGCTGGAGATCCTGCGGATGTTGGCCGCCACCGGCTCTTACACCCGCGCGGCGGTCAAGCTCAATCTCACGCAGTCGGCGGTCTATTTGCAGGTGCGCAAGCTCGAGCAGGAAATCGGTCTGCCGGTCACAGAGCAGGTCGGGAAAAAGGTCTTTCTCACGGATGCCGGCGAAGAGGTGCTTCGGTCCGGGCAGCGTATAGCCGAGGAGCTCGAAGGCCTGGGGCGTTCCCTGGAACACTTGCGGGGGGTGGACGAGGGACAATTGCGCATCGCGCTTACCTCGGCGGTCAACGCCTTCGCGGTGGAATTGCTGGCCCGTTTCCTGGCTCGGCATCCGCAGGTAAACATCCGCCTCAATATTGCCAATCGCAAGGAGGTGCTGGCAAGTCTTGAACGCAACGATGTGGACATGGCCATTATGGGGGAGCCGCCGCAGTCCCTGGATCTGATTGCGCTGCCTTTTCACCGTAATGATCTTATAGTCATTGCTCCCGCCAATCACCCTTTGACCGGGCGGCGTGAAATTTTACAAAGCGATCTTGTTCGCGAAAACTTTGTGTTGCGTGAACCGGGATCCGGAACACGCGAGACGGTGCTGCGCTACTTTTTGGAAAAGGGCCTTACCGTGAGAGAGGGTGTAGTCATGAACAGCAACGAGGCCATAAAACAGGCCGTCAAGGTGGGCATGGGCGTCGCGGTTGTCGCGCGCTATAGCGTTTTGGTGAAAATGGAATCCGGCTATCTGCAGGAACTTTCAGTCGAAGGATTTCCCCTGAAACGCGCCTGGCACCTGGTGCATCGCAAGGGTAAGAGGTTGGCGCCGGCGCCTCTTGGATTTAAGGAGTTTTTGATTCAACATCAGTATGTAAAAACGCCGGAGGAGCAGTTGCAGACTCTGCCCTGAACGAAGGGCGCAAGTTCGGTACAAAGCACGCTGACAGCCGGATTTTCTCTCTTCAATGTGATCGCAAAGCTTGAAAGCCGCGCTGCGCTACCGCGCGGACACAGCGGTCGTGTCGCGCGTCAAAACTGAGTATTGGCGCAATCTCGCACGCGAGCCATAGCCTAGCCGCCACGCCTTGGCATCTTTGCAAGATCGCGGGGCGCCCAAGGGGGATCCGACCGCTGCCGGATCCCCCTTTTTCGAGACCTTTAAGCTAGTGAGCGCGGATGTCGCCGCAGGCCACGTATTTGCGCAAATCGCTCGGGCTTTCGTGAACATTGATCGCCATGGGCGTTGCAAGCAGTTGTTTGAGGCTTGCATGGACCATCGTGACGGACGTTCCATGTTTCACCGGCTTTAACATATACGCGGGCTTCGGATTGACGTTGGGACAGGTTCCCGCATGGATGTGGTCGGGCTGCGCGATACCGTTAGGAGTGCCGCGCAGATGAACGACGACGTTGGTGCGCGCGCCGTGCGGATAGAGCATGGCGTAACCGCTTTCCCCGGAACCGTTTTCGGCCATCAGGGGAACCCTTAAGGGCTTGGCGAATACCGGACTCATCGCGAGACCAACGACAACGAACGAGACAATGGTTTTTTTCATGATATATGCGCGGGAAACCCCGGTCCCAAGACCGGGGAGGGATAGCGCCTACTCCCGCATTCTCCTGTGGCGATGCTATCGAAATCGTCGCGTGGTAAAGACGACCCTCGGGGTTCTTTTAAGTTTCGCGATCGATGCGTAAACAAGACCCGAAAGCGGCTCAAGGGCTCTTGCAGGATGGTCTCGCTTTTGACGCGGGGACGATCGTCTGCGGATCCCTTGCCGACATAAGCCAAAACGCAAGTTATGCTAGCATGGCGATAATCGGGCAGTCTAGAGTGAGTCTAATCCGATACGACGTGAGTCGGAGGAGACGGCGGGCGCGCATGACGGTCCCTTGCCGCCTGTCGAAAAGGGTCTAGGTTGTG
>JAJYPQ010000560.1 GCA_021795255.1 Pseudomonadota bacterium | reverse complement strand
CTCGCCCTTACCGCGCGATTACGACCCGAGCCCTTGGCATGGTAGAGCGCCGCCTCGACGCTGTTTAGGAGTTCGGTGGCGCCGCCGCCATCCTCCGGAAAGCTCGCGACCCCAAAGCTCGCGCTGATATGTATGCGGCTTGTTTTAGAAAGGACGACCAGGCGCTCCACGCGTACCCGCAATCTCTCGACGAGATCATCAAGGTCATCGCCGCCATCGACGACACAGAGAAACTCGGGACCGCCCCATCGCCCGATTGAACTCCCAGGCCCCAGGACGTCGCGCAGGACTTGCGCCACCTGATGCAAGACACGGTCTGCGAACTCGCGCCCGAAGCTGTAATTTATAAGCCTAAATCTGTCGATGTCGCAGAGTATGAGCCCAAATCGTTCCCCAAGCTCCATGCGCGTGGCCACGGTCTGCTGGAGAGCGCCGCGGCTCGGGATACTGATGGAGTTGCCCAGGTCGGGCATCGACATGATGAAATCCTCTTGATGTGTGCGCCATGTTTTTATCGCTATCGGTATAACTTAATGCATAGTAGGGCATCTGTGCAAAGGAAATTAATAATGACTCAAGGCACAGCGTCGTGACGCCGCTTCTTGGTGCCTCTGCCCCCTATCGAGGCAGGCCGTGGCACGCGAGGCGCGCCGCACCCAAGGCGGCCGGAGATCCCGGAGCGTTCGTGACCGGTACGCCAAGGCGACGTTCGCGGATGGCACGCCAGGCCGCATTGCAGGCGCCGCCACCGGTCGTCATGACGTTCTTGACGGGCGGCGCTCCGTGATCGGCCAGCAAGGCATAGCCACGGGCCTCGATGTCAGCGAGCCCTTCCAGTAAGCCTTGGAGGAAGACGGTGTCGCTCGCGGGCCGCGGCGTGACCCGAGGTTTGAGTCCGGGGTCGTTGATCGGAAAGCGTTCGCCCGCCTGGATCAGGGGATAGTAACGAAGATGAGTCGGGGCATCGGGCCTGATGCCCGCGGACAGACGTGCGAGTTCGGATCGTGTGAAGTAATGATCGAGCACGCCGCCGCCGCTATTGGACGCACCGCCTGCAAGCCAGACATCCCCCCATCGGTGACTATAGATGCCATAGTCGGGGGCCTGGACGGGCCGCGGGCTCACGAGCTTCAGGACTAAGGTCGATCCAAGCGAGCTGACCCCGGTGCCGACCGGCAATGATCCAAGCGCTAGGAGTGCGGCGCTGCTGTCGGTAGTCCCGGCGACGATGATCGGGGCGTGCCCTAGGTTCAGCCTGCGTACCAAGGCAGGCGTCATGAGTCCGAGCGAGGTTCCAGGGGCCACGATCTCCGGTAAGCAGCCAGCGAGGCCAAGGGGCCCGATAGCGCTAGGCCAGGCCCCGTCAAAGCCGAGCTTTAAGGCATTGTGTTCGTCGCAGTAGCGAAACCGTCCGAGGAACGCCCCCGTAAGCCACGCGCTCTGCGGAAGGGCTCGCGCTTGCGGTCCGATATCGTAGTGAGCCTTGAGCCATAGCAGTTTGGCGATACCGCCGTGGGCGCCGCCCGCGGGTCCTGGGGCAAGCCCTGCGGCCGCCGCCTGTTCGGCCTCCTTGACCGCGCGTTGGTCGTTGTAAGCGAGGACTGGGCTTAGGGGCCGGCCGCTGTCGGGGGCGCACAACAAAACGGTGCCAGATGTCCCGTCGATCGCCAGCGCCTCGACGGGTGTATGCGGCAGGCGCCGGGTCAGGGTGGCTATGAGGTCGAGAGCGAGGCGCAGCCAGGTAAATGGTTTGAGCGCCCCGCCGACTGGCCAGCTTTTGGCCACCATGCCGCAGGCGCGGCCGCGTTCGTCGAGGGCTGCTACCCGCACCCCTGAGGTACCGAGATCGATACCGAGACAGAGGGCCCTAGGACGCACGGTCCCAGATGCCGGGGGGCGGCAGTCCGGAAGGCCTTGTTCCGTGGTGCGCGATGATGGTGGTATAAAGGCCCCCGCGAACATTAAACCGGGCGACGAGTTCCATATAACGGGGTTGGGTCGCGGCGACGAGGTCTCCGAGGATGCGGTTGGTTACGGCTTCGTGGAATGCGCCTTCGTTACGGTAGGACCAGATGTAGAGCTTGAGCGATTTGAGCTCAACGCAGGCTTTATCAGGTACATAGGTGAGGCTAAGTTCCGCGAAGTCCGGTTGTCCGGTCTTTGGGCACAGACAGGTGAATTCGGGGATGCGAATCGCTATCTGGTAATCCCGCTCCGGATGGGGGTTACTAAAGATCTCTAGCTGTTTGGTCGGTTCGGTAGGCATTTTCGTCTCTAGTATGCTAGCTTTGCAAGCCATTGTAGCCTATCGCGATTTCCGATGCGTCTTAAGAAGATCAAGCTAGCCGGTTTCAAGTCGTTCGTAGACCCGACCACGGTCCCCGTGGCGGCGAACCTCGTGGGTATAGTCGGGCCAAACGGCTGCGGCAAATCGAACATTATCGACGCCGTACGTTGGGTTATGGGCGAAAGCTCGGCCCGTCACCTGCGCGGCGAGACCTTGGCGGATGTTATTTTCAGTGGCTCGACTGCGCGTAAGCCGGTGAGCCAGGCCTCGGTCGAATTGGTGTTCGATAACAGCGACGGGCGTGCTGGCGGGGAATACGCCCGCTATGCGGAGATCGTCGTGCGCCGGGAGACCTCGCGGGATGGGGCCTCGGCCTATTTCCTGAATAAGGCCTCGTGTCGCCGCAAGGACATTACCGATCTGTTTTTGGGTACCGGACTTGGGCCGCGTGCCTACTCCATAATCGAGCAGGGCATGATCTCGCGTATCGTCGAGGCGCGTCCGGAGGATCTGCGGCTGTTCCTCGAGGAGGCCGCCGGGATTTCGCGCTATAAGGAGCGCCGCCGGGATACTGAAAACCGTTTGCGGCACGTACGCGAGAACCTCGCTCGCCTTGACGATACCCGCAACGAGATCGACACCCAACTGACACGCTTAAAGCGCCAGGCGACGGCCGCGGAAAACTATAAGACGTGGCGCGAGCAGGAGCGCTCGTTGCGTTTGGCCTTGGCGACGGCCCAGTTCATGCGGTTTTCAGAGGAGATGGTGCGGGCGGAC
>JAJYPQ010000559.1 GCA_021795255.1 Pseudomonadota bacterium | reverse complement strand
CGCTACGCTCAAGACCTGGGTAAGCGGTCTGGCGCAGGGGGCTAGCCGTGGCCGCGGCTAAGCCTTTTGCCACCTTTCCAGTGGCGCACCCGGTTTTTGCGGGTCACTTTCCCGGAGATCCCATGGTGCCCGGAGTGCTGTTGTTAGATGAGCTGGTTCATCGCCTAGCGCAGGAGCTGGGCTTGCCCTACGCCCGGCTCCAAGTCCAATCCGTGAAGTTTCTGGCGCCCGTGCGACCGGACGACTCGGTATCATGGATGTTTACGCAGCTGTCGAGCGAGACGTTCTCATTCTTATTGTCCGTCGCTGGCTGTGATATCGCAACCGGCGCTGTCGTCGCAAGACCTGCTTGATTGTGGGCTTTTTTGGCGACCGGTGTGTGAATGGGGACTCAAAGACTTGGTCAAGTCACGCTTACGGATCCGGGGCGAAAGCCAGGGTCCGGCCCACTTTCCCAGGGATTTTAAAGCCGCTAGAGGGTGCTCTTATGAGTACACACGAGATACCAGCTCCTTCAGGGAGGTTTGTGGTCGATCGGGATACGTTGGCGCGTTGCATCCCCCATAGCGGCACGATGTGCTTATTGGCCGGAGTCACGTATTTTGACCAGGAACGAATCGAGTGCCTGGCGACAAACCACCACTCGCCCGACCATCCCTTGCGCGCGCATGGCCGACTGGGCGCTGCCTGCGGCGTCGAGTATGCGGCCCAGGCCATGGCCGTGCACGGGGCTTTGCCGATCAGGTCGTCTTCGGCGCCGGTCCCGGGGGCCTTGGTCGGTCTGCGCCAGGTTCAATTTGAGGTCGAGGCGCTGGATCAAATCGAGAGCGACCTTGTGATTACGTGCCGCTCTCTCGGCCGGGATGCTGGCGCGGCGATCTATGCCTTTTACGTAAGGGCCGATGGGAGTTTATTGTTGTCCGGCCGCGCCACGGTGACCTTTGGTCACAGGCCTTCCCGTGGCGACCCAAGGGCACCGACATGACCTTGAGCAAGCGCGCCCTTGTCACCGGCGCAAGCGGTGCCATCGGTTCGGCCATTTGCCGTAGGCTCGCAGCTGACGGGTACGAACTCGTTTGCCATGCCCACGCTCATGCCGAAGCGGCGGAGGCCCTGGCGGCTGAGCTCAAGAACGCGGGCGCCGCCGCTTCCACTTTGGTGTTCGACGTAACGGACCGCGAGGCCGCGAGCGCTGCTCTGGCTGCGCTCCTCAAGGCGGGACCTATACAGGTGCTTGTTCATAATGCCGGTATACACGACGACGCGGTCTTGGCAGGCATGACTTTTGGTCAGTGGCAGCGGGTGCTTGATGTGTCGTTGAACGGTTTCTTTCATGTCGTTCAGCCGCTGCTGTTACCCATGATCCGGACCCGCTGGGGGCGGATTATTAACGTCACCTCGGTGGCGGGGGTCCTGGGTAACCGTGGCCAAGCCAACTATGCCGCCGCCAAGGGCGGCCTCCATGCCGCCGGCAAGTCCCTGGCGCTCGAGGTGGCGAGCCGCGGGATCACCGTCAACTCGGTCGCGCCAGGTATTATTGCCACTCCTATGAGTGCTGCGTTTAGCACGGAGGATATCGTTCGCCTCGTGCCCATGAAGCGTGCGGGTGAGCCGGGCGAAGTAGCGGATCTTGTCGGGTTCCTCGCCTCGGATCAGGCGGCCTACATCACCGGGCAAGTGATCTCCATAAACGGCGGAATCGGCTAACGGACAGCCGCACCGTAAGACGCGCGAGGAGCGGTCAGACCCGGTTTCCCCTCAGAAACCTCGGTAAACGCCACAGGAGGCCCGCCAGGAGGCGGAGGTGCATCTTCGCCAAAAGCAGGTTGTCGCGCGCGTAACGAAAATGCGAGACACCTCCTTCTTTCTTGGTAAAATAGCGAACCGGGGCGTGAATATTAATGGTCGGCACTCCTTGCCAAACGAGACGCACCGCAGCCTCGGGATCAAAGTCGAAGCGACGCATGGAGCTACGCACCGACATGATCTGATACAAGGGCTCTACTGGGTAGACCCGAAAACCAAAAAGCGAATCGCCTATGTGCCGGCCCATCGTTTCGAGGCTCACGCAGGCATTCGATAGCCGCCGCCAGTAGACGCGGGCGCGCGGTGCCTTGCTGTCGAATAGCGGCACACCCAAGACCATCGCCTCCGGACGCGCTTTGGACGCCTGCATGAAGTCTGGTATGAGGTGGGCCGGGTGTTGGCCGTCCGAATCGAGACATAAAACGTGGGTATACCCCTGGCTGCGCGCGGCGCCGAGGCCGGCCAAAACCGCGGCACCTTTGCCGCGATTATGCGGTAGAACGATCACCGAAAGCCCTGAGTGCTCTTTCATCATGCTCGAAAGGTGATCGGCCGTCCCGTCTCGGCTTCCGTCGACCACCACCCATACGGGTAGCCAATAGCGCAGGGCCTGGATCACGGTATCGTAGACCTTGGGGCCTGGGTTGTAGCTCGGTATGAGCACAAGATGGGTGTGAGAGGATTCGGGCATAAAGGCTTTACGCTGACCTTATGTATAGCCTGCTCGGGCGACCCGCACTGTACCGAGGACGCCCATTACCCTTAGGACGGCACCCGGGCTGGCAATGTCGCCTCGCCTGCCCCCGGGCCATCAGGAGCCGACCGACATCGTCTGCTTCCTATCCCCCCGTTGCTGACGTCGACGGTCTCTCCGGACGGCAAGCGAGCGTCGAAAGTTTCGCAGGGCGTGCAGATAGTATAGAACCTTAAAGGCGGTCAATGACCGCCTGATGGGCGTCGATCCAAAAATATCGCCCGCCAAGACCGACAACAAGGCCTCTTTCACGCGAAAGATGTTGTGGGGGTTCATGAACAGGTCGCGCAGGCTCGGGTGGTTCGCGCGATAGATAAACCAGGAAAACTCACGGGGGCCAAGTCGCAGGGCCCGGTCGTAACGACGCCGCGCGGCGCCAGCCTCTTTCGGTGCGCTAAGACAGGTGGCTATGGTGTCGGCGGCCAGAAACCCGCCGTGCATGGCAAGCATGACCCCGGAGGAAAAGACCGGATCAACGAAGGAAAAGGCATCTCCGAGAAGCAAG
>JAJYPQ010000558.1 GCA_021795255.1 Pseudomonadota bacterium | reverse complement strand
GGTACTCCTTGACGCCGGCTTCATATTTACCAGCCATAGATCCCTCCTAAGGTATAAATCACTCAACTCGACCCGCGAAACCGCATCCCACGATGCACGCCTGCGCCGGCTCTGGAGATATACGACCGGGATAGCCCAGTCGCGCTCGCGCCTTCACTGTCGGCGCCACTCATAAACTCTTTGCGTCCAGGGCCCTTGCTGTCACCCTGCAGACGAACCGTGGGCGCTTGCGGCGCACGGCTTATTCCCCCACAAACCCTGGGCGGCCATTTCGGCCCCCGCAGTGGTCTGCGACACTCGTCAGACCCTCACGCCTCTCACGCAGTACGCAAAGCGCCCCGCGCTTTCCCTGGCGCATGGAATGTACGAAAGCTCCTTCATAGGGTAAAGTAAAAAGAAATTAACGTTACCTTTTGGAGAAGTAAAACAGACCGCCCTTATACTGCCTTTAAGTCCTCGCGCCTCGACCGGGCGTCACGGCCAGCGCGCCGCATCTTAACACGACCCGGGGGTGGGGGGAGACCCGGTCGCTCGCAAGCGGCGTTCTCCCGCACGTAAGCCCTTCTCTGTCGCTGACCGACCCCATGAGCCCTGGCGACGGCTTATCCCGCCCGCGACCTCGAGTCGGCGCGCTGCGAGGACGAGCTATGACGGGCCCCAGGCCCACTTAAACGGGGCGGCGCGTCATCTCCCGGGTCAGCCTTGGGCGCCCCGGCTCAGCCAATGTACAAAAGACGTTCCATAGAGTAAAGTAAAAAGTAATTAATATTACCTTATAGGAAACTATAACAATTGTCCGTCCGCCACGTCACCTTACACCAACTCCGGATATTCACAGTCCTCGCCCGGCACCTGAATATGACTCGTGCGGCGCACGAATTGCACCAGACTCCGGCCGCTTTATCAATACAGATCAAACAATTATCTGGCCACTTTGGGGCCCCGCTCTACGAGCAAATTGGGAAAAAGCTCTATCTCACGACCAACGGCGAGGCGGTCTTGCGCGCTGGGCGGGACATTCTCCGCCGCCTCGAGAGCCTGACCCAGGAACTCGACGCCCACCGCAACGTCGAGAGCGGACTCCTGCGGCTCTCGATCATTTCCACTGCCGAATATTTCGCCCCCCGCCTGGCTGGGGTCTTCTGTAAAGCGCATCCCGGCATCGAGGTCCATCTGGAGATCGTCAACCGCGACAGCATTCTCGAGCGCCTGAAGCAAAACCTGGACGATCTTTACATCATGGGCCAGGTCCCCAAGGACATCGACGGTGTCGCCCACCCCTTCCTGGACAACGCGATCGTGGTCATAGCGCCGGCTGGGCATCCGCTCGCAGGAGAGTTAGACGTCTCACCGGAGCGCCTGCGTGACGAACCCTTCATCCTCCGCGAAGAGGGCTCAGGTACCCGCATGACCGCTGAAAATTTCTTTCGCGAGCGGGACATCCAGTTGCGTGTCCGCATGACCATGAGTAGCAACGAAGCCGTCAAGCAACTGGTGGCCGGAGGGCTTGGGCTGAGCGTGCTTTCGCGCAACACGGTGGCTGCCGAGGCGCACTCCGGCGATATTGCGATCCTCAACGTGCGCGGCTTTCCCATCCTGCGCCAATGGCACGCCGTCCACCGAAAGAATAAGCGTTTATCTGCGGTCGCGGAACGCTTTCTGGCTTTTCTGCTGCAGGGTCGGAAATTTACCGAACCGGAACTCACGAAGTCCTGATCGGTTGGCCAGCGCGCGTTAGTGAGGAGTGAAGACGACTCGGACGTCGTCTCAGGCATCCCGAGGGCTTCTGCACGCGTGCGCGGCTCGCGTATGATTTCCGACCACGGGCCACTCTCATGGGCCGGGAAAAAGTGGAACCGAACGGACACGGGGCGGCAACCATCTGGTGACGCAGGGATGGCCGCTTTCGGAGGGGCTGGAGCCCTCTGGCCTAGCGACTGGGGTCGCCCGTAGGTAGCGGTGGCCCCCGACCGCCCTCATCGTCGTGGCCCCCTTCGGAAAGGGAGGCTCAAACCTCCGTCCCGCGCGCCTAGGGCCCGGTCCGAGTGGGTCTTCAAGACACGCCGCCGCCCCCGCGCAAGGCCAGGATGGCGCCGCCCGCCACCACCAAGGCACCCATGCGTAAGGCCCAGGTAAAGCTCGCGGGATCCGCGCCCCCGGCGCCATAGACCGTGGCCGCAGCCGCGACCCCGAGGGTCGCCCCCCACATGCGCGCGGTGTTGGCAAGCGCCGAGGCCGTGCCCGAACGCTCGGGGGCGACCGCGCCGGATGCCAGCGCGAGATTGGGGCCGGTGGCGAACGCCATGCCCAGGCCCGCAAGCGTAAGCCCGACCTCGGCCAGCGCAAGCGGCGCGCCGACACGGGTCAACGATACGACCGCAAGCCCCATGGCAATGAGCGCCATCCCGGAACCGATCAAGGCCTTCGCGCCGAAGCGCGCGCTCCAGCGCCCGGTCTTGTGCGAAAGCCCGACAAAGACCACGGACATGGGCAGAAGGGCGAATCCCGCGCCGCCCACCGTGAGGACCCCGAAGCGTTGCCAGACGAGGGGCACGAGGAACAACAGACCATACATGCCGAAGGTCATGGCGGCGGCGACCCCCATAGCGCTAAGCAAGGCGCCCCGGCGCAGAAAAGCGAGCGGCACCATGGCGGCCGCACCCGCGCGGCGCTCGGCCAAGTAAAAACCGAGGGCTGCCATAATACCGAAAAGACCCGCCGCAACCGGGTGGCTAGGCGCGGTCGTGGCATACGTGAAGGCCGCGAGCGCGCAGACGGCCCATGCCTGCCCCGCGAGATCGAGGTGACGGCCCGCCGGGGCCGACGATTCAGGGAGGAAACGCGTAAGCCACGCGGCGATCAGCCCGAGCGGTACGGTCAAAAGGAAGATGCCGCGCCAGCCCATGACCGCCACCAGAAGGCCGCCCAATGGCGGCCCGACCACGAACGCCGCCCCGCTCATGCCGGCCCAAACGCCGATCGCGTGGGCGCGCCTTGCCGGCTCCGGCCACAGCACGCGAACGAGCGCGAGCGTACCTGGGAGGATGAGCGCGGCCCCGATCCCCG
>JAJYPQ010000557.1 GCA_021795255.1 Pseudomonadota bacterium | reverse complement strand
AGGGGTTGGTGCGGGGCTTGTAGGCACCCATGCGCGTGCAGACTTGGCCGTGGGCGGCGAGGGCCTTCATCATTTCCTCGACATGCTGGGGGGTGTCAACAGCGCACAGCCCGGCGAAGACGTGCAATGTGTCTTGCGCGAACCGGACCCCATTATAATCAAAGCCCGTGGGTCGCCGGTCGTCATGGTGTCGGCCCAGTATTCGGTACTCCTCTTCAATGCTCACCACCCGCTCGACGCCCGGGAGGGTTTCGATCTCGTGGAGGTCGAGCGCGCTGGTATCGCCGATGAGATAGACCTCGGTAAGCGTCACAAGCGCCCCTACCTCTTCGTGTACGCGCAGGGTGATACCCGCTTTTTGCGCGAGGAATGCCATCAGTTCTCGGAACTCAGGGCTGTTTTTGGTGACATGGGATTTCAAAACGACGATCATAAAGAGTCCTTAAGACGGCATCACAGGCCGGCGCGCGGCCATTCTAACAAGTCCCAGAGTTACAGCCTACCTAGGCCACGGGATGTGATCCCGCTTGCGAGAAAGAGCCACCGCCTCAGGTGATCAGCGGAGAAATTGACGCGGGCGCTTTAAGGATTGTCCCGTAGCACTTGTTGACATACGATCATTTGCGCGCCCAGCGTCTCTTGGGAGGCGGCGACATCACGTTGTGGGGGTAGGCCGGATCAAACCCCGTCATGGGTGCTGCCAAAGAGGGCGCAAGGAAAAGGGGTTTCGCTGCAAAGCGCAACCAGAAAGTGGTTTAATGATGCCAAGGGCTTCGAGTGGATTACGCCCGGTGATGGCAGTGCCGATGTGTTCGCCTACTTTTTTCGCGCGCGCGAGCGCGGGGTGTCGTAAGCCCTCTACAGGGCAAACAGTCGGGTGGGAATCGATCCCAAGACTCAAGGGAGCAGAGGCGGCGCGCACCCATCGGCGTGAGCGGCCCGACCGTACGGCCCGCGTTTTCGAAGGTGGGGCCTGCCGTGTGCGGTGGTAACGGCGGGGGTGCGGTCTCACAAAACCCGGGCCTATGGGGCCGGAACCACCCCGCGGGGCGCCACGAGTAGACTTATGTCACTGACCCACCTGATCCATGTCTACGGCTACCTTGCGGTATTGATTGGGTGTTTCCTGGAGGGCGAGACCATTCTTTTGCTCGGAGGAGTGGCGGCAGAACAGGGTTATCTGTCCTTACCCGGGGTGATTGTGGCGGCGTTCGTTGGCAGCATGAGTGGCGATCAGTTGTTCTTTTATATCGGGCGTCGCTACGGACCCGGTTTGATTGAGCGCAAGCCGCGCCTTAAAAGGGCCTCGGTCGTGCTGCAGGACTGGCTCGCAAAACGCGAGACCCTCCTGATCCTGGGCTTTCGGTTTCTGTACGGGTTACGCAGCGCGGCACCGTTTGTCTTTGGCGCAAGCGCTGTCGGGCGCAAGCGGTTCGCGTTTTTGAACGCCTGCGGGGCGGCGCTATGGGCGAATGCGCTCGGCTATGGTGGCTATGTCGCCGGGCACGCCTTTGCGGGCTTTGTGGCCCATTTCGAGCGCTATGAACTCGAGGTGCTGGCCGTGGCCGCCTTGGGGGCCGGGCTATGGTTATGGTCGCGTTACCGATCCTAAGGGTGGCGCGCCAGTCGATGCGGTGAAGCGCCGCTTACGATGTCAGCGCTAAGAGGAGGGGAGTGACCCTGATGCCCAGTCCTCAGGTACCGGACGCCGCGGTCGAGCTTGCCTGTCGGTTTGAGGGTTTTCAGGCCGTGCATAAGGCTGATGGAGGAGCGCGCGCCCACCCCTATCGTTGCCCGGGAGGCTATTGGACCATAGGCTATGGCCACCGCTGCGCGAAGGACCATCCCCCGATCACAAAGGCCGAGGCCCGGACTTATCTGCAGAGCGATTTGGAAGAGGCCCTTGCGGCGGTCCTCAGCGCCTGCCCCGGTTTGGCCGACGCGCCTTCGGGGAGGCTCGCCGCTCTTATCGACTTCACCTTCAATCTGGGCGCCGGGCGACTTGCCCAAAGTACCCTAAGGCAGCGGGTGAATTCCGGGGACTGGGAGGCCGTGGCCCACGAGTTGCGGCGCTGGGTATATGCGGGAGGCCGGGTGCTGCCGGGTCTGGTCGCAAGGCGCGAGGCCGAGATCGACCTCTTGGGATATTGAGTGCGACCGAGATCGGACCGAAGCGCTTTCGCCCTAGGGAGCGACCCCTGGCGCGTTGGGGCGCCTCTCGAGGGCCTGCGCAAAAAAGCCGTCGGTGCCGTGGATATGGGGCCAAAGCCTCAGGGCTTGGTCTTGTCCCGAAGGAATCAAGGCTACGCCTCGGCGTCTCAGGATGTCCTCGGTCGCAAGGGCCGTAAAAGACGACGTTTGTTCCAAAAACGCCGCGATAACGTCTTCGTTCTCTTCTTTCAGCAAGCTGCACGTGGCGTATACGAGGCGACCGCCGGGGCGCACCAGGTGGCTTGCGTGGATCAAGATCTGCAAGGCCTCGTGCGCCAACTGCTGGACCCGGTCTTCCGTAAGTCGCCACTTCACGTCGGGGCTGCGCCGTAAGGTGCCGGTCCCGCTACAGGGGGCATCGACCAGGACCCGATCTATTTTCCCATGGAGACGCTTTAGTTTGCTGTCGGTCCCGCCGCTGATGGTGAGGATGCGGACGTTATCGAGACCCCCGCGCACCACCCGTTCTTTCAAGCGATCAAGGCGTTTTTGGGAGGTATCGCAAGCGTAGAGGGTGCCGCTATTATTCATAAGAGCGCCGAGATGCAGGGTCTTGCCGCCAGCCCCCGCGCAGTAGTCCACGATCCGTTCGCCACGCCGGGGTTCCAGAAGAGGGGCGATCAGTTGACTGCCTTCGTCTTGGACTTCGAACTGGCCGGCCTTGAACTCCGGGGTCTGGAAGAGCGGCGCGCGTAAGGTCCGGCGCAGCCCAACGGGTGAAAGCGGCGTAGGCGTAAGGTCGTGGCCGGCCGCGAGCAGGGTGGCACATAAGGCCTCACGCTCGGTCTTTAGGGTGTTGACGCGGATAAAACCCAGGCCGCCCTGCTTCAGGCCATGCAGGAATTTCAGGTTACCG
>JAJYPQ010000556.1 GCA_021795255.1 Pseudomonadota bacterium | reverse complement strand
GATCTGTCAAGGCCACGCGCATCGTCGTGTCCTCGATGCGCAGGAAGCCTTGCAGGTCGGGCAGACTCATGATTTCTGACGCCAAGACGGCCCGTTCGGTGGTGGTCTGCCAGGTCGTAGAGGTGGAGTTGTTGGCGGCCGTCTGCGGCCCCGCCGTCTTCGAGACGGAGATTTGTTGTCGTTCGAGCTGCCGTTCCCCGATCTCGCGACTCATCGCTTCCGCCGTCTCGCCATCGCCCACGCGCAGGATCAAGCGCGTCTTGGGCATGGAGAGTAATGCGGCGGCCTCGTGTTCGCCTACGCGGTGTTTCACTTGGCCTATGGCTTGCGCGGCCAGGATCACACTCAACCCGAACTTGCGCCCCTCGGCGAGCGCCAGGGCGATGGCCGGTGAGGGCAACAAGACCGGCGCCTCATCCAAGGCCAGCCAGATCCGACGGGTCGGATCCGGGCGCAGGGAGGTCGCCACGCTCACGATTTGGTTCAGGAAAAGCTGATGAATCGGTCGCAGCGTCTCGCGCGTGCGCCCTGATGTCGGCAAAAAGATGAACCGGCCGGCCGGATGGGCGCAGAACTCTTTGAGGGTCAGGCCCTCTCCGCGCGGGGTATGGGGGAGCAAGGCGAGAGACCGCAGATACGGCGCCATGTTGCCGCGCACAGAAGCAAAGGTCTTACTGCTCCCCACAAGGCCGCCGAGGCCGGCTTGCGTCAGGCGCTGGATCAACTGATCATTCGTTTCGCTCAAGCCCGCGCTCACCAGATCGTCGATGCTGTCGGTTTGCTGGAACAGCACTTCGAGCGTGGCTTGCGCCGCATCACTGAAATACTGGTTGTCGCCTTCGGCCGAGGGAATGATAGCCTTGGCAAGGGATGCTTCTTCGCCGGGTAGAAGGTCCGTCCAAAGCGACCATGGCGCGTGACGGGAATCGAGCGGGTTGATGATAAGATCGCACGTGGGGTCATAAAAGAGACTCACAAACTCACCGGTGGGGTCATGGATCACGGCGCCGTCACGGTGGCGCTCGCGAATCGTTGTCATCATCGCTTTGAGGGCCACGGACTTACCTGACCCCGGCGCCCCGAGCATGAGGATATGCTGTTGCTCCACGCTGCGGGGCAAAGGCACGCCCCCGATCACGAGATCACCGGGTGCCCTATCAAGGAGCGAGGTCACGGCCCGGGCATCATGCAGGAAGGTCCCCCGCTCGTGGCGTTCGTCACTGGGGCCCACGCCCACCACCCGTTGCGAGCGGCGATGGGCCCGGCGGAACGTGACCCAGCCGGCCGCGGAGAGCAGTGAAAACACCATCGTTTCCAACACAGAGTGCTGCACCAGCGCGCCCAGGGCAGCGAGGCCAAAGAAAAGGCCAAGGGCGAGGCCCCCGAAAACTTTAAGCAGCCACCACCGGCCGATGGCCTGTTTGTTGTGGTCGCGGATGGCGTCTTGAATGTTCATGATGTGCTCCTTAATTCGTCACTGTGACGTTACATTTCCCGTTCATCGTCGGGCTCAAGATCGTCTTCAGGATCGGGATCCGGCCGCGACGCATCGCGACCGCCCGCATTGCAGGCCGTGGACAACCCCCTTTGGGTGGGGGCATGACCTGTTTCATGGGAGTCGCGGGCCGGCGTGGCCTCGCCCTGTTCACGCATTGCCAGGACCGTGCGGGGATCGAATTGGGCGCGCATGCTGCGACCCTGCGGATCTTCAGCCTCGATGACTTTTAACTTGGCGATTTCTTCATCGCTGAGTGGGATCAGCGGTTCCATGTCGTACGGGGGCAAGCCTACGTCCCGTGGCGCGCCCTGGGGCTTTTGCTCGGTATTGTGGGCCGAAGGAACCAATTCCCTCGCCATTGCCGTGGCATTGCCGGCCGCATGGATAGGTACGGGCTCCGGGGTCTCGTCCCGAGCGGGCCCATCGAGGTCGGGGTTGTATTCCTCATTCTCAAGTTGGTGTTCCAGCGCCCGCTCATATTTTCTCTGCCGATCCCGTCGCGTTTCTTCCGCGTGACGCTGGTCCGCCTCTTGATTGGCGGCTGCGCGGCGTTGATCCTCTTGACGGTTCCACAGATCGCGGGCCTTTTGAATCAGGTTTGGCATCTTCATGGCAACTCTCCTTAGATTTTGCGGCGACGGGTGACCATCGCTCGATTGAATTGCGCGCGCCCACCTTTCTGGGTCTGAAACTGCTGGCGCCGATCGTTCCAGCTCATGCCATCTGGATACTTCCGAGCCTCGCCACGATGTGGCCGGTGGCGATGGGCTTGGCGGCGAACCTTGTGTGTTGCGGACATAGGGACCTCCTTGATATGTGTTCCTCATAGCGGCCCACGCGGAAATACCCGTTACCGCTCCATCTCCCGCTCAGAAGCGGGTGGCGCCGGTGTGGGCGATATGGGGGTTTGGACAGGCTCCCGCGCCTGGGCCAGATCGCCGTGGCGACCGAGGTCACGGGCCGCCTCTGCGCGCAATTCTTTGAGTGATTCCAGGTTGGGGACCGAGCGATCTTTTGTGGCGGAAAGGGCATGTTCGCGTTGTGCGACCCGTGCCCAGTTCTTTTCGAGAGTCGATGCATTGTCCGTATAAATTTTGAGTGTGTCGCGTTCGCGTGAGGCGGCCACGTAGGCCGTTTGGGCGGTCGCTGTACGCGAGGCCTCGCCGGCGATAAGGACATGATCGACGGTCGCCCCTTGGGACGCATGGATGGTCCGGCACCAGCCGTAATCCACGGTCTGACCTTGGGAGGGGTCGAGCGCGATTTCTTTCCCGGAGTCGAGGCGGGCAATCGGGATCCCATCTTCCATGCGGTCGATAGTGGCCGCTTCGCCGTTGCGGACATTGCCACCCGAACGGGTGGTGCGATCCATCCCCTTTTGGTTTTCTCTAAATACAATTTTGTCACCGGGTGACAGTTCCATGTCACGGGGATGATAGACCCCCGCCGCCTTCTCTTTGGATGGGCTCCAGTCGCGGGACTGGCCCTCACGATTCGTGACCGTAACGGTATTCCCTTTAACCTCTTGCACTGTGTACTCGACCTGGCGGCGGTCGCGCCCCCGGCCTTCTTCGAGCCGGACC
>JAJYPQ010000555.1 GCA_021795255.1 Pseudomonadota bacterium | reverse complement strand
CGAGCGCACAGAGACGAATACCGGCGTATTGGGCCTGTCTTCATGGGCGAAGCAGCTTAAGGCGCGCGGATTCCATGTCGCATCTTTCAATCTCGGGTCCGCCCAACCCCTCCCGCCAAAGACTGGGGTCCTTGTCATTGCCGATCCGCGTACCCCGTTTTTGGCCGGGGAAATCGCGACCTTGAAGGCTTATGTGCACAAAGGGGGCGAGTTGCTATGGCTGCTCGAACCCCACCACACCGAGGGCCTGGCGGGGCTTACGCAGGGCCTTGGCGTCACGATCCGCCACGGGTTCGCGGTCGATCCGACCTCAAGCCTTCTGACCGGAACCAATCCCGACTTTATCGCGATCGATCGCTACCCCGCGGTGGGGCCGGTGCGCGGCATGCATCTAGTCACGGTGTTCCCGACCGCCACGGCCCTGACGGTCACGACCGTAAAAGGGATCAAGGCATTCCCCATCCTGCGTACCGATCGGACCGCCTGGCAACAGCGCAAGCCGCTGGCAGGCCTAGTCCAGCCGCCGCCGGGTGTCGTGCCGGGCTCGCTTACCCTAGGCGTCGCCTTAGAGCGGGCGCGCGGTCCCCAGACACAACGGGTCGTCATCGTCGGTGATAGCGACTTCGCCTCCAACAGTTTTATCGGCGAAGGCGGCAACTTGGCGCTGGCCATGAACCTCGCCAACTGGCTCGCCCATGATGACACCTTCATCAATCTCCCCAATCGCACATCGCCTGACCTCACCTTGGTACTCACCGGTGGCGAGGAAGATGTCATCGCATTCGGCTTCCTGTTGGTCCTACCCCTCCTATTTTTGGGAGGCGGCGTGATGGCTTGGTGGCGAAGGCGGCGCCTGTAGCGATGACGAACCGATGGCTCATAAACGGTCTCTTGTTGTGCGTGGCTCTCGGTCTTGGCTTCTTCCTGTGGCACAGGCCCGGGATCGCGGCACACGCGCCTGCGCCCAAACTCGCCGCCATAAAAACCGCCAGCGTGTCGACCATAGAGGTCCAGCGGCAAGGCCAACCGACCGTCCTTTTACAGCGTAAGGGCGGGCGATGGTTCCTGATAAAACCCCTGAAGGCGCGGGCCGCCAAGTTTCGGGTCGAGGCCTTGATCGATCTCGTGCAGGCCCGTACCAGTGATCGCTTTGCGGCCCCTCAGGGCCGGCTTGCGGGTTTTGGATTGGCGCCTCCGCAAGCCGTCCTCACCCTGAATAAGCAGCGGGTCTTGATCGGTCGGCGGCGTCCGTTCGGGGATCAACGCTATGTGCTCGTGAATCACGCCATATCACTCGTACCCGCCGCAACCATTCACCCACGGCGCCTGAGCCCCGACAGCTTTTTGAGCACCAAACTCCTAAGCGCCAAGATCCGGCCCCTGGGCTTCATCCTGCCCCATTTTGCCATCGTGAGAAAACGCGGAATCTGGCGAGCGATACCGAAGATCGCCGGGGTCTCGAACGATCGCATCAACACCTTCGTAGATGAATGGCGCTATGCCCGGGCGCTCTCCGTGACCCGCTACCACGGACAGGCGGCGCGGGGGCGGATCATCATTCGATACCGGACCCAAGGGTCCAAGAGGCCGGGGCACCCTCGCGCTTTGACCATCGATATTCTCGCGACCCGACCGGAACTCGTGCTGGCGCGACAAGACCAGGGGCTTGAGTACCACTTCCCCGAGGAGATCGGCCGGCGTCTTTTGCGTCTCGGCCCGAATGCCAGAACTCCCTGAGGTCGAGACGACCCGCCGGGGCCTCGTACCGCTTTTATGCGGGGCGCGCATTACCGCCCTCGTGGTGCGCGATCGCCGCCTCCGGTGGCCTATCGCCCCACGGCTCGAGACCCTGCTCCCGGGACGCACCATCGTCCGGATCCACCGCCGCGGAAAATATCTCCTTTTGGATCTCGGGGAAGGCTCACTCATTATCCACCTGGGGATGTCGGGGAGCCTCCGGATGGTAGCGGCCAGCAAACCCCCCGGGCCCTGGGACCCCTTCGACATCCTTATCGCGGGGGGCCAATGCTTGCGCATGCGCGACCCCAGGCGCTTTGGGGCCCTGCTCTACAGCAAAGACCTTTCTCGTCACCCGCTCCTAAGGCACCTCGGACCGGAGCCGCTCGAGGCCGATTTTAGCGGCGCGCATCTCTATCGCCTTGCGCGCGGCCGACGCCTAGCGATTCGGGATTTTCTGCTAAACGGCCGGATCGTAGCCGGCATCGGCAACATCTACGCGAACGAGGCGCTTTTCAGTGCCGGTATCCACCCAGGGCGGGCTGCGGGACGGGTGAGCCTCGCCCGCTACGAGGCCCTCGCGGCGGCCATTGTCGCGGTCTTAAACCGGGCCATCGCAGTCGGGGGGACGACCTTAAAGGACTTTTCCGGGAGCGATGGGCGGCCCGGCTACTTCCAGCAAGAGCTCCAGGTCTACGGGCGCGCCGGCGAACCTTGCGTGCGCTGCAAGACCCCTATCCTGCGCCTAGACCATAGCGCCCGAAGCGGCTATTACTGCCCTCATTGCCAACGCTAGCGCCATTTGGCCTATACTAGGCGAAGAACCGTTGGATACCGAGGGGAGCGCCATGAGCCACACCGCGATCGAAGCCCGTTTTGAGGCCTATAGCTTGTGGCGCGCAAACTTGAGTAGTGCGACTCGCGAATTACGGACCTGGCTTGCCGACCAAGGCTTAAGCCAGCCCCAAAGCGAGGCCCACATCGACCGCATGCTCAACGCCCTCCACGACGACAAGCTCTATTTGGCGTTCGTAGCGGAGTTTTCACGGGGCAAATCGGAACTGATTAACGCCATATTTTTCGGCGAGCAGGGGCAAAGGATTCTCCCCTCGAGCGCCGGGCGCACCACCATGTGCCCGACCGAAATCTTGTACGATGGCGACAAGCCACCCAGCATCAGGCTCTTGCCCATAGAGTCTCGCGAAAACGGTGCCACTATCGCCGAACTCAAAGGCTTCCCTGACGAGTGGAAGACCATACCCTTAGACCTTTCCGCTCCTGCCACCATGGCCGAGGCCTTGAGACACATCGCTGAAACCCAAGTCGTCGAGGCCGGACGGGCAC
>JAJYPQ010000069.1 GCA_021795255.1 Pseudomonadota bacterium | reverse complement strand
CGCTCGCAGTCAAGGTACCGCCGGTGATGATGATGGCGTTGCCGACATTGCTCTGGGCGAAGGTACCGGTGACACCGCTATTGACAGTGGCCCCTTGGCCCGACACGAAGCCGGTGAAGGTGGTGTCGGTACCGCTTAAGTTGGCGGTGGTGGTGCCGTCATAGACCTTGGTGGCCGTGGAGGCGGCGGTCAAGGGGGCTTGGGTGATCATGGCTGTCAGGCCGGTAGGTTGGGTCAATGCATAATTGCCACTTCCTGTGCCACTTAGCCCCATACTCGTAGAGACCGCATCAGTCCCCACGTTCCCGCTATTAGCTAACGTGCCCGCAGTGTCGTTGGTTAAAGTCAGCGTGTTTCCATTGTAGACTGTGCCCGATAAAGTCGCTCCGCTTAAGGAATCGACCGTCGTGCCATTATAGACGCGATTACTGGTCGCTACATTAGTGACAGTCAAGGGGGCTTGGGTGATGTCACCGTTTCCCGCAGCAGCCGTAGGCAAGCTGTAATTGCTAAGGGTAGTCCCAGTTCCCGCAGTGAAATTGCCGTTCGCCAAACTTGCGGAGACAGCCTCAGGTCCCGCATTCGCTAAAGCATAAGTACCTACTGTTTGATCTACGGTAGCGCTTTGTGACCCGACAAACCCTATTAACTGAAATTCGCTACTCGTAAGCGTTGCCGCAGTCGTTCCGTTATAACCCTTGGTTGGATCTCCAATAATGACCGCCGTAACCGGCGCTGGCGTGATGATGCCGATGCCAGCACCTGTTGTTGGTAACGCATAATTAGAAAGATTTGTCCCGGAATTCGCCACAAAGTCGGAAACGACTAAGGTTGACGTCACGCCCACTCCTGTCCCCACATTGGCGGAAGCGTAATTGGCGGTCGCGGATTGCGGTATGGCTGCCCCCTGCCCTGTGGCGAAACCGCTCAAGGTGTAGTCGCCCGCTGTGAGCGTCGTCGATGCGGTCGCATCGTAGACTTTTGTGGGATTACCAGTAATGGTTGCAGTGATGGGCGCTGGGGTGATGTTAGCCGTCAATCCGCCCGGCTGGCTCAACGCATAGTCCTGAGCCTCAGCTCCGCTGATACTAAATCCCGAGGCGGCCACCGCCAAATTGTTTCCCACATTGACAGAACTAAAAGTGCTGGTCGCACTAGAAGAGGATAAGGTCACGACATCGCCGCCAAAAACCCCGGTTAGAGCCGCACTTGCTGTGTTTAAGGTCGCACTATTGCCGCCGTCGTACGGTTTGTTGTTGGCCGTCACATTGGCCACCTGGAGAGCAGCCGGCGTAATGCTTGCGGCTAAACCCGTTACCGCCTGCAGAGTGTAATTTGAGGCGGCCGTCCCCGATACGCTAAATCCGCTGGCCGTTACAATCATACCATTACCAACAGTCGCCGTGGGGAACGCCCCCGTAGCACTTGAATCCACTAGCGTGACGTTACTGGCATCTGCGGCGATGACGCCCGACAAGCTCGCGGCCCCGAGATTTAAGCTATCCGCTGTAGTCCTATTGTAACTCCGGCTATTGGCAGACACCCCGATAACATAAAGAGGCGCGGGCGTAATAGTCCCCGTGCCCGTGGCAGAAGTCGGCACCACATAATTCGACATGACTGTTCCGCTGTTCGCCGTATAAGCGGAAGGCGTTAGAGTGGCGGTAAGGGAGCGCGCGCCGACATTAGCGCTCGCGTAGTTGATCAAGGCCGATGGATTAATCTGAGCCCCTTGGCCGCTGACAAATCCAGAAATCTGGTAATCCGATGACGACAAAACCGCCGTGGTCGTTCCATCATAGACCTTGGTCGGATTATTAATGATCGAAACGGACAACGGGATAGCCGTAATCGTCCCCGTGCCATAAGCCGCTGTGGGGAGTACATAATTCGAAAGATTCGTGCCCGCATCCGCCGTAAAATCGGACGTGGTCAGGATCGATGTAACGCTTTCCGTTCCCGCATTAGCAGATGCATATTGACCTACGGATTGATTAACGACCGCGCCCTGACCGCTTGCAAATCCTGACAGGGAATAGTCTGACGAGGAAATCGTTGCTGCGGTTGTGCCATCATAAGGTTTTGTTGGATCATTGATAATGGTCGCTTGTATATTGTCTGTCACGACAGCAGGGGTAATCGTGCCAGAGCCCGATATGCTAGTCGGCAAGACGTAGTTAGAAAGGAGAGTCCCGGATGCAGCAGTGTAGTCAGACGCGTTCACGCTAGCGGTAACCGTGCTGACCCCGGCACTAGGGGAAGAATAGACTCCGCTCGTCTGATTAACCGTAACTCCTTGGCCTGACACAAAGCCGCTCACGGAATAATCACCGCTCGTCAAAGTGCTGGCCGTTGTTCCGTCATAGACCTTTGTCGGGTTATTCACAATCGACACCGACAGCTGTGCCGGCGTAATCGTGCCGGTACCAGTCACCGACGCAGGCAAACTATAGTTCGACAGACTTGTCCCGGAGCTCGTGACGAAATCGGATACGGCCAAATTCGCTGTCACGGTCTGGGTCCCTGCATTCGCCGAGGCATACTCGGCCAAGGCGTTTTGCGGGAGAGTCGCCCCTTGTCCACTCACAAACCCGGAAACGGAAAAATCCGCCGATGGCACAACCGCGGTTGTGGTCCCGTTATAGGATTTTGTGGGATCCCCCGTAATAGCGATGTTAAGGGGTGCCGGCGTGATATCGGCCGCTAAGCCGCTTGGCTGGCCCACGGTATAATTTGATGTTGCGGATCCGGATATGGTAAACCCGCTTACCGTGACGGCGAGGGTATTACCCACGTTCGCGGTGGAGAAGTTCCCAGTCGCGCTGGCGGTGTTCAAAGCGACGTTGCTGGTATCACCACTAATGACCCCCGAGAGCGCAGGGCTTGCCATGCTTAGCGTGTCTGTCGTCGTGCCGTCGTAAACCTTATTGGTCGCCGTCACCCCTGTTATAGTAAGCGACTTCGGGGCAATGCTCGCCGTAAGACCGGAGGGTTGAACAAGTTGATAATTAGCGGCACTAGCGCCTGACAGCGTGAAGCCACTCACGGTCACAGCGAGATTATTACCGGCGTTTGGTGTAGCAAAGCTGCCAGTAGCGCTGGCGCTGGATAGGGTAACGGAACCTGTATCGGAAGAGATGACCCCATAAAGGCCCTCGCTCGCCGTGTTGAGCGTATCGGCAGTCGTGCCGTCATAGGTTTTGTTAGTTGCCAAGACGCCCGTTATCTCAACCGGGGCCTGTTGGATATCCCCGGCGCCGCTCGCTGCCACCGGCAAGACATAATTCAATAGATTAGTGCCGCTAGCCGCCACAAAACTCGTGTTCGAAAACGTCGCCGACACCGTCTGCACACCGGCATTCGCCAAACCGTAAGACACCGTGCTAGGTTGATTGACACTAGCACTCTGGCCAGAAACGAAACCTGAGATGCTGTAATTGTTCGAGGTCAACGTCGCGGTCGTTGTGCCGTCGTAAACCTTCGTAGGCGTCCCGACTATCGACGCCATAAGAGGCGCTGCGCTGATCGTTCCAATATTCCCCGAAGCAGCCGTACCCGAAATAGAGTAGCCATAGGCAGGAAGACCCGCGGACGTATCCACTACCAACCCGCTAGCCGATGTCGAGGAAGTGACAAGAACATTGGCACCGGCATTCGGTGAACCGTATGTACCTGCGAGCGACACGAGAGTGTCGCCGTTCACTAAACCTGTCGATGTGACGTTTGAGGCGGTCAATAATGCGACGGTCGTTCCGTCATAGGTTTTCGCGACAGTCCCGGTCAGACCGGTTACCGTCAAAGACGGCGCTTCACTATATAAGAACCCGTTACCTGTAGCGAGGTCAGAGGCGGTCGAATAAGGCGCATTGTACTGAACAAACTGGGGGGTCAAGCCCCCAGTCGTATCGAGTAACGGATTGGTAGAATAAACGAGCCACCGGGCAGAAGACGAAACAGCTGTACTTCCCCCATTGTTGATGAAATTCGCCCCTGTCGCGAGCGTCACCCCTGCCTCCCCGGTCACCGACTGACCGGAGGCTATTATCAAATTGCCCGAAGCGGCATCCATAACAATCGAACCTGCGCCGTTGACTGAGGCGTTGACGTTAATGCCAGCATAGGCTGAGAGCGTCAGGTTCGCTGCTGCATTGGTCCACGTGAGAGACGAGTCGACATTAATGTCTCCCGGTCCCGAGGACTGGGACCCGGAACCACTCGCGCCCGTGGAGGTCGTCTGCTCTGTGACACTTGTCCCTCCATTCAGCGCGTTATCGATCGTGGTGGCCGCTGCGGTATTAATGGTCAAATCGGTAGGATCGATAAGCCAGCTGCCGGCATGTCCCGTGTGCGAAGCTGCCGAAATGGTCGCGTTGCCCGCAATGCTGACATGCGAAGCCGAGGTGTTAATGGACCCGCCGTTACCGGCTCGAGGCGCCGATGCATCCAAGGTGCCGCCCACACTAAGCTGCCCGGCTTGCATACCAGCCAGTAATGTAATAGCGCCGTCGTGGTTTTCGAGGGTCTGTGCCTGAATAACGCCGGTGTTATTGACAGCGCTCGCCAACAAGGCCTGCTTGGCCCCCGCCGTCATGATAACTTGGCCCCCGTTGGCCACAATCAGTTGTCCGTTTGCGGCCAAATCGTTGAGAGTGCTCTTATCGACAAGAACGTGGATCAAATGGGCACCGGCAAACTGCACCGAGACCCGGCTGCCACCCGCCAGCGCGACTGTCCCAAGTCTCGCCGTGATCGTCCCCTCGTTGGAGACTTGATTACCGATAAAAGAAACGTAGCCGCCCGAGGCGGCATGGATCGTGCCGTCGTTCACGACAGCGCCGGTGCCGTTCCCCGAGAAAATCTTGGTTGCGCCGCTCCCGGTGGGATTGAGGGTCGATGCGATCAACCCGCCCACATTGACCTGAGCACCACGTCCAAAAAGAATCCCGTTGGGGTTAATGAGCCAGACTTGGCCATTGGCGTTGAGATGCCCAAGGATACTGCTCCCTTGGCTTCCGAGGATATGATTGATCGCCAGCGCCTGACTATTAGGCTGGACAAAGTTTACGGTCTGCTGGGGGGCAACATTGAAACTCTGCCAATTGAGAGTCAGGTTCCCACTCTTTTGGACAATGGTCGTTGTATTTCCATTCTGGGCAATTTGCCCAGTTCCCGCCGTAATCTGCCCCCCCACGGGACTTGCGTAGGCGCTCGCCATGCCCCCCGCAAAGATCATGGCCGAACTGAGAAGAGAAAACATAAGGGCCGATGGCGTCTGCGAGGACGGTCTCCCCGACTGCGAAGAACGGGCGCCCCCGGGCCGCGACCTTTTCGCGAGCTCGGAAACTGCCACTAGGCATCCGATAGAACGTTGCCACACCAAACGGTAAATACGATTCATAGTGCCCATGCCCCCGAAAACCAAGCAACGTACAACGAAAGCGGTAGCTATCCAGCGGCCACCTGCTTTTCTTTACGATCTACCACTCCTGGCTGCTCTCATCGCACGCACTACCGGGCGCACTGGGGGGGGGCGGACAACCGATCTATCGCCTTTTCTGTGCCGTCGAAACCGATACAATGCCGGTCTCGATCTGCTTAGTTTGTTTAAGCTTTATAGTCTACGTCAACAACAACTGTCAAGCTGAGTACGCCAAAAAATAGTAAGTAATCGGTGATCACGTCTACGATTGCTGCGTTAAAATCTGCCGGAAGTTACACGTGCGTATTCCGATCCAATCCTGCCACTGATTCCGATCCAAAGCTGCCACCCTTGGTGACGGCCGATCAAGGCACTAAGCGACGCGGTTTAACTCTCCGGTATCGTGCATCCCCTCACTCATTAAAAAAGGCGATGTGACGATGGCGGCAATGAGGTTAACCATGCGCAAGATACGTGAAGTGCTTCGTCTGGAATGAGGTCGCTGGCCTGATCCTGATCTTTCTGATCCTCGTTCTTGTCTTCCCACTCCCCATTCTCGTTCAGCCGGGATGGTTCAATTCCCTCCGGCAGGCTCCGGGTGTCCGTGTCCACCTCCATCGAGTCCTCAATCCCGTCGATCCGATCATCGATCGGGCGAGCAGGGAGACGTTGGCGGCGCGCAGCGTTGAGGGAGCAGCGCGGCGCGGCTTTGGCGGCAGCCGCGACGTTCCCTGGGTGCTCGACAATGGCCAACAGCGCGATCTCCCGACAATTCTCCGAAACCTTATGAAACATTGCGAGACGCCGAACAGATTCATAAATCAACCCAAAACCAGCTGCGGCCTCTTCCAATTTCTGTAATTCTGTTCTCGTGCCCATAAAGAAACGCTCCAAAGTAGTAAGGAGCGCCGGCCGGATTGGCGCGGAAAAGTTCACATTGCTCACCCCATTCTGCTGTGCGCGCATGGGCGCAATTCAGCAGAAAAGCATGGGATGGCCGCCGGCCGCGATGCGCGCAAACGCAACGCTAAGTTTTGAAATGCAAGGGATTCGGGCGCAGAAACGCCTGGGTGGAGCCATTTTTGAGGATTTTAGGACCAGGAATTCAGGACGGATCTATCCTGTTGGTCCTTTTCCAACCTATGCCAGGAAGGCTGGGCTGTAGAGGTGAGGCCGGGCGTGCCAGCTTCGCATGGGTGCTGTTTTTATAACGCGCCCAACTAGCGCGAGGGTTACCCCTGTACTGCTATTACTAATAGTGGGTCTAATGTACTTCTACAATAAAGCAAGCAAAACCGAAGAGGTATGAAACTATTTTTCTTCGGATTAAGCCGCTGCCATATCTAGGCTGATCTGGCGCAGAGCCGCGATTCCGCCCGCCTTCTTAGAGGCGTCCAGGATCTCAATACCCACCATATGACCGTCCTTATCGTAGTCGAGAATAATGCCTTCAGCCACTTCCTCGCTGCTCTCGATGGCCTGTTCCGTCAAGTCCAGGTAAACGGCATCGGTTTGCGAATCCACTCTTACGCGCATGGCTTCCTCCTGTCGAAATAACAAGCGTGCGCTGGCCCTCAGTATGCGCGACGGGACGTCCCAGTCGCCCTCGCGCCCTCGATCTCGGCGCAATACATGATCTCTCCGCTCCGCTACGAGATGCCGCCCCCACAAACAGGGGTTGTCCACGGCCGTCCTGCGGGCGAGCCGTGCGCTTTTCGGGCGCACAAGAGGCTCGCCCACAATAACTGGACGGCGTATCGATGTCCTTGCAGGTGGCCTGCGGCCACCTGCAAGGACCTACGCCTCCCGCGGACTACGCGCCCCCGCTTCGCTTTCCCTGGCGCGCAGCGTAAGAATGCCGTTTCCCGGATTTCATGTGCCGTCAGTTTGTAATTACCACATCTTTTCCCATGGTGACGATCGCTATCTGGTTGTTGAGCAACTGAATGATACAACGACGAGCGTCACAAATAAAATTGAGGATATTCTAGCCGAGATCGCCAGCCGTGAGCACGTCGATTTATCAGACTTTAAACTATTCGAATACTATCCCATCGAGACGCTTGGGCCCCAGTACATGTGGGAAATCGCCCAAATCAGTATAAATAGTGAGGGCCAACCGATTTGGTCTAGACCATCCAAGACAGACTTTTCTGTCATCAAGAATCAGGTTATTCCGGGCTGAGGTTCAGCGAGGTCTAACCAATCTGACCTCCCCGGATTTGGGGAGGTCAGATTATCGCTCGGCGCGCTGCATCAACACATAGGTTTGCTGCCTGTTCAAGCCAATGGCGGCGCAGGCGGAAATGTAGCACGTAGCGCCATTACGGCAATTCACCTGCAGCGCTATTTCGGCGGCTGTGTTGTTTGCGTAATAGTTGAGGGTGGCGAGGGGGCTTTAATGGTGACGTAGGGGCCGAACTTGTTAATCAAGAAGACGAGCGAAGAGACCACAACTCCAAGCACTATAGCGCCACCAAGAATCATGTTTTTCCATGCAACAAGAGCGTCTACTTTCCTCTCGACACCGCCTAACGAGTCTTTCATGGTATCTACGGAAGCCTTGAGTTCGCCTATAGATCTTTGAATCTCGCTTGCTGTTTGAGTGAAATAAAATTCTGGATGCCCGTAGCCTATTTGCGTCGGAGTGGTTTGGGCAACCGAGGCCGTAGATTCATCGCTACCGGACTTTGTGCGAGAGGCGCTCATCGTTCAAATCTTATCTTGAGCCATTCCCACATGTCGGTCGGGCCGCGCCCATAGTATCCCGAAATAGGCGCAATGATTGCCGGCCCGACTGGGGAAGGTTCGCCCGGTTTTTGACCTGTGATTGTCAGTTTATCCGACAGCTCTTTTGTTGTGCCATCAAACTGAATCAGCCAGCCCGCATCGGCCTGCAATCTATGACGGACGTCGGTACCAATATCCCTCTCGATGAGCACATTGAGCGCGGTGGTATTGGCGCTATTTTTTGTAAGAGGTATCACGATATATGTGAGCATGATCGTCACACTTTAGCATCTAAAATCGGGCTGCGCATCAGCTTTTAGTATAGGACCTTTTCGAGGGTGCATCAGGGGCTTGCGGGGCGCAAAACCCGTAAGCGTCCGCAGACTGAGTCCGACTCGGCCGCCGCCAGCGTCTCCCGCAGACCAGGACCTTCTCAAAGAATCGTGAGGTCGCTTCATGGCGCCACCGTAACGCATAGACGCCAACCCCTAGTCCCAAACCTCGTTTTGTAGCATCACGTCGCAATCCGCAAAAAGCGGATTGTCGGCAATCCATGCCTCGGCGGACTCTTTATTGGGAAAAGTCTTTGGGGTTTGTGACGAATCGGACACGATAGCCGCCCCGTGGTCTGTTTTGTTGCACACCATAATGTATGGCATTTTTCGCCCCTCAGTCTAAACGAAAATTTTACCCCAACATCCCCACCAGATCCTCGGCTCTGAGATGAGTATACCGCTTGAGCATCTGCAAGGTCTTGTGCCCCGTGATCGCCGCGACCTGCATAGGGTTCAACCCCTTCTCAAAGAGCCTGCTGGTCGCCTCGTGCCGTAAGTCGTGGAAGGTCAGACCCTTGATACCGGCGGCCTTGCAGACGCGCTCAAAGGCCTGCGAGATTGAGTCGGGACGCATGCTCCACACCAGGCCATCAGGGCGCCGAGATAAGGTATCCAGGGCGGCCAAGGCCGCTCGGGAAAGCGGTATCCGTCGGGATGTGCCGTTCTTGGTCTCCGGTATCAGTAACACCCGAGTCTCCCTATTCACGTGCTCCCAGCGCATCGCGGCGATCTCACCCCGTCGCATGGCAGTCTCGATGGCCCACGTGATGAGGGAGCCTATCTCCCCGCCGTAGGCCTGCGCGGCGGAGAAAAGGCGGGCATGCTTCGCCGACCAAGGGGCGGTCACGAGCTTGCCCGGGAGGGGGTAACTGAATGGCGTCCACCGGACTTGCCAATGACTCCATGTCCCATTCCTTCCGCGCCACTTTGAATACGTGCGCCAAGAGTGCCAGCTTGCGGCGCACGGTGCCCGTGGCGGAACCGCTGGTCAACTCAGCATCTCGCCATGCCGCGAGGTCTTTCCCTCGAATAGAAGCTAGAGAGCGGGCCGCCAAAGTGCTCGAACGCCAGGCCCCGAGCTTATATCGTTCGTCGCTGCGGCTTTTCTTTTTGGGGGTGACCTCGCGCTCGTATCGGTCCAGGGCCTCAGCCAAGGTCGTGTTCTTGGCCTCGGCACGGGATACGAACACGCCGCGCGCGATCTCCGACTCGATGACTGACGCCCAGGCTTCGGCCTCGGCTTTGGTATCGAAGGTGTGGACCTGCGCAGGATAACCTCGGCGCCGGACATGCGCTTGCCAGACTCGCTTACCCCCTGGCCCCTTACGTGGAACGAATGACGCCATGCGACACTCCCCTGGTTATTATGCGTGCTAAGGGAGGCTCTACCACGGGGCGGATTGGATTACAGCGAGATTACAACAAACTCGGGGTAGGGTAGGGGCGGGGCGGTTTGTCCCCTGACTCCTTGTTTTATATGGTGGCTATGGGTGGACTCGAACCACCGACCTCAGCATTATGAGTGCCGCGCTCTAACCAGCTGAGCTACATAGCCGTAAACTTGAAGGTCGGGGATTTTGGAGGCAGCTTCAAGCTGTGTCAAGGAAAGATGCGGGCGTTCGACCCGACCCCGGCCCCCAGTGCCCGCACCTCAACGACCGACGTTGAACCGAAAATGCACGACGTCTCCGTCTTGCATCACGTAATCTCGACCTTCAAGACGCAAGCGCCCCGCTTCGCGGGCGCCCTGCTCGCCCCGAAGACGCACATAATCCGCGTAGCCTATGATCTCGGCACGAATGAACCCCTGCTCGAAATCGGTATGGATCACGCCTGCGGCCCCTGGGGCGAGACTGCCGCGATGCATGGTCCAAGCCCGCACCTCTTTCGGGCCTGCGGTAAAAAAGGTCTCAAGACCTAAAAGGGTAAAGGCCGAGCGCACGAGACGGTTGAGGCCCGGCTCGGTGAGACCGATCTCAGCCAGAAAGGCCGGGCGATCTTCATCGGGTAGAGACACGAGTTCTGCCTCAAAAGCCGCGCATATCGCGACCGCCTGGGCCCCTTCTTGCTGCGCGTGCGCCTGGACACGATCCCACAAGGGATTACCCTGAAGGCCTTCTTCCTTGACGTTGCCCACATATAAAACGGGCTTTGCTGTCAGAAGCGCGAACCCGCGCACGATGAGCTGCTCCTCATCGGTCAGGGAAAGCGTGCGTACAAGCCCGCCCGTGTTCAAATGTTCGCGGATCCGCGTCAAGAGCTCGCGCCGCTTCAGTTCGTCTTTATTGCCGGCGCGGGCGCCCTTGCTTTCTCGAGCAAGCGCCCGGTCGACACTCTCCAGATCGGAAAGACCCAGTTCGGTATTGATCACCTCAATATCGGCCAAGGGGTCTACTCGGCCTGCGACATGGACGACGTTTTCGTCTTCAAAACACCGAACCACCTCGATAATGGCATCGGTCTCGCGGATATGGGACAAAAACTTGTTGCCGAGACCCTCGCCTTGTGCAGCCCCCGCGACCAAACCCGCGATATCCACAAACTCCATGACCGCGGGGACGATACGCTCCGGCTTGGCAATCTCGGCCAAGGCCGCAAGCCGATGATCGGGAATCAGGACGACACCGATGTTGGGCTCGATCGTGCAAAACGGATAATTCTCGGCTGGAATCCCGGCGGCGGTCAGCGCATTAAAAAGCGTCGACTTACCGACATTAGGAAGACCGACGATCCCGCACTTAAGCCCCATGGAGCGCCTCACCGTCGCTACGATGCAAAAGGTTCATGGCCCGCTCAGGATCGCCCTTGATAACAAGCGGCAGCACCTCAAGCCCACGCAGCAAAGCGGTCTCGATCGCCTCGCCCTCGGCCTTGGAGGGACGCCCCAAGACATAGGGGACTAGGTCGCGACGTGGGGCCGGGCGCCCGATCCCGAGCCGCAGGCGCCAAAAATCGGCGCCCACATGATTGATAATATCGCTCAGGCCATTATGACCGCCGGCGCCCCCACCCTTCTTTAAACGAACCGTGCCAGGCAGCAAATCGAGCTCGTCGTGTGCCACCAGGACCTGCGTGGGGGCCAGGCGATAATAACGACACAAGGCCCCCACAGTGACGCCGCTCTCGTTCATGAACGTGAGCGGCTTCACCAACCACACATCGACACCGTCGACGCGCGCCCGGCCGGCCAGCGCCGAGAGCTTAGGCTCCGAGCGCCAGGAGCACCCGAAGCGCTCAGCCACCCACTCGACAAACCAAAAGCCAGCGTTATGCCGCGTATCTTCGTATTCGGGCCCCGGATTGCCAAGCCCGACCAGGGCCGCGAACGCCTCTGCCAATTACTTGCCTTCCTTCTTCGGGGCCTCAGCTTCAGCAGCGGGGGCAGCCGCTTCAACAGGTGCCGCCGGCGCCTCAACTTCGGTCTCGCGTACCACGGTAATGGTGGCAATAGCCAAATCGTTACCGTGCGTGAGATCGGTCAATATGACCCCGTCCGGCAAGGTCAGATTGCTCAGATGGACCGAGTCGCCCACATGCATGTTTGACACATCGACTGTCAGGAATTCCGGCAACTGACTCGGTAAGCACGAGACGTCCACTTCGGTCATGAGATGCGCGATAAGGCCGCCCTCCAACTTGACGCCCGGGGCCATCTCCTGGCCGATGAAATGGAGAGGAACGGGAAGATGGAGACGTTCGGTCGCACTAACCCGTTGCAGGTCAAGATGCGAGACCTTCGGTTTATACGGGTGCATATGCAGGTCGCGAACGATCGCCTGATCAACCACCTTACCGTCGATCTTTATGGTCAAAATAGAGGTAAAAAAGGCCTCGTGGCGCGTGTGATGCCACAAAGGATCGTGTTCAATCGAGAGGCTCACCGGGTCCTTCCCTGCACCGTAGAGAATCGCCGGCACCTTACCCGCGCGGCGGAGGCGGCGGCTCGCACCCGTACCTTTCTCGCTGCGTGGTTCGGCGTTTAATTCAAATTTTTCACTCATACCTACTCCTTCGAAGAGGGACGCCCCGCGACCAGGACGTCCTGAAAGTCCCGCGGTCGGACCGTTTAATCCATAAAGAGCGAACTAACGGAATCTTCGTCCGCAATGCGCCTTATGGTTTCCGCGAGCAGTTCAGCGACGCTCAACTGCCGAATCTTGGCGCAGGCCTTAGCCTGCGCACGCAATGGTATAGTGTCTGTGACCACTAGCTCGTCCAAGACCGAGGCCTCGATACGCTCCACGGCACGTCCCGACAACACCGGATGCGTACAATAGGCGACCACCCGTACCGCGCCATTCGCCTTGAGGGCCGTGGCGGCTTCACAGAGGGTATTGGCGGTATCCACCAAATCGTCCATAAGGATACAGGACCGGCCCTCGACCTCCCCTATGATGTGCATCACCTTGGCCTCATTGGGCTTTGGCCGGCGTTTGTCGATAATGGCCAAACTCGCCTCAAGGTGTTTCGCAAGCGCCCGGGCGCGTACCACGCCCCCCACGTCCGGCGACACCACCAAAAGATCATCGTGACGGTGCCGCCAGATATCGCCGAGCAACACAGGACCGGCGTAAATATTGTCGGTCGGAATACTGAAAAACCCCTGGATCTGATCGGCGTGGAGATCCATGGTCAATACCCGATCCGCGCCCGCGCCGCTCACCATGTCAGCCACCAGTTTGGCAGCAATCGCGACTCTTGCTGTGCGCGGCCGACGATCCTGTCGAGCGTAGCCATAGTAGGGGATCACGGCCGTAATCCGGCGCGCGGAAGACCTCTTAATGGCATCCGTGAGGATCAAAAGCTCCATCAGATTGTCGTTACTGGGCGCGCAGGTGGACTGCATAATGAAAACGTCCTTACCGCGGACGTTCTCCATCACCTCCACCTGAATCTCACCGTCGC
>JAJYPQ010000554.1 GCA_021795255.1 Pseudomonadota bacterium | reverse complement strand
ACACTCATATCCGGCACGCCGCCAGCGCACCACCTCTTTATGGACCTTCGAAACCAGGGGGCAAGTCGCATCAAAGACCTCTAGACCGCGGGCACGCGCCTCTTCGCCCACCGCACGGGCAACGCCGTGCGCACTAAAGACGACCCTGGCCCCCTCCGGGACGTCGCGCAGGTCTTCGACGAATACGGCGCCGCGCGCCCGTAAGACCTCGACGACCTTGTGGTTGTGCACGACCTCGTGGCGCACGTAGATCGGGGCCCCGAACTCCTCTAGCGCACGTTCGACGATCGCGATGGCCCGTTCTACTCCTGCGCAAAACCCGCGCGGGTTCGCTACATACACCTTCATGGCTACCCCTCGGACGTTAGAGCACGCCCGATTGCGACGATTTCGACATCGAACACCAGATCGTGCCCTGCCAGCGGGTGGGTAAAATCGACCTCGGCCCCCCCGTCAGTCACCGCCACAATCCGGCCCATAACCTCGCTACCATCCGGCATCGTAAAACCAAACGCCATGTCAGGAACGAGATCAACGTCGGTTGGAAACTGAGCACGCGCGAGGATTTCGCGGGCGTTTTCGTCGGCCTCACCAAACCCATCCGCGGCCGGTACCACAAATCGTCCGCGCTCGCCCACCGCAAGTCCGATGAGACAACGCTCCAAGCCGGGAACAAGGTCTCCTCGACCCACTATGACCCGCCACGGCTGCCCAAGTTCGGTGCCGTCGATGCGAGTGCCGTCTGTCAAGGACAAGGTGAAGTGGAACGAGACCTCGCAGCCGTTTTCGATCCGTTCCATAAAAGGCCTATTTCTCCCCGCCTGTCGCGGCGTTCCGCGCAAACAAAGCATCCACCGCCAAGAGTACGGCACCCAAGGTAATAGCACTATCGGCCAAATTGAAGGTATACCAATGCCACGAGCCGATATGGAAGTCGATAAAGTCGACGACCCTGCCGATTCTCAGGCGATCGACGAGATTGCCGAGCGCCCCTCCCAGTATGAACATAAGCGCCACCACCATAAGCCGGTTTTCGTGCCGCGCGCGTGCCAAAAACCAGACTATGCCGACCACCATAAAGATCGCGACGACTACAAAAAATATGTTTTGCCAGCCGCTCGCATCGCTTAAAAAGCCGAAGGCCGCACCTTGGTTATAAACCAGGGTGAGGTCGAGATAGTTGTCGATGCGAATAGGTCCGGAGCTCAGGTAACGCACCGCCTCCCATTTGCTCCATTGATCGAGCCCGAACACCGCCAGGGCAATCGTCAGGTACGGCCACATCAAGCGTATCTCCGGACTTTGGGCGTCCCGGTAATGGTGGCCATACAGCGCCCACACAGATCCGGGTGAGAGGCCAGCGTGCCGACCTCAGGCCTATGATGCCAACAGCGCGCGCACTTCTTGTGGTCGGAGGCCTTGACCGCGACGAAGAGATCCGGGCGCCCGGTCGCGACCGCCGCATCGGGACGGTCGGCAAGCGAGTGGATACGTAGCTCGGAGGTGATAAATATGTAGCGCAATTCGTCAGCTAGCCGCCCCAGGACGACCGCGAGTTCGGGGCTTACATAAAGATCGACCTCCGCGTCCAAGGATGATCCGACAGCCCCACTTACCCGCAGACGTTCCAACTCCGGGCCGACCGCCTGACGCAGCTCCAGCATGAGATACCAGGAGGCCAGATCTTGAGGGCCGCTTGCGAGTTCATCGAAGCGGTGCCAGACGCTCAGAAACACGCTCTCCGAGCGCTTGCCCGACATATATCTCCACACCTCTTCGGCCGTGAAACTTAAGATCGGTGCCATGTGGCGCACCACCACTTCCAGCATATGGGACAGCACGGTCTGCGCCGATCGGCGCTCGCGGCTCGTCGCCTCCGACGTGTAAAGCCGGTCTTTCAGCACATCGAGATAGAAGCCGCCCAAATCGACGACGCAGAACTGATGGAGCCTCTGATAAACGAGATGGAACTGGAATTGATCAAAGGCCTCCCGCAAGGACCGGTCGAGCTCGGCGGTACGCGCCAGCGCCCATTGGTCCAACATAAGGAGATCCCCCGCCGGCACAAGATCGGTATCGGGATTAAAGCCGGCGAGATTCGCCAAAAGATAGCGCGCGGTGTTGCGTAGCCGCCGGTACCCCTCGGTCACCCGCTTCAATATCTCCTGGGAAAGCGACATTTCGGCGCGATAATCGGTGGCTGCGACCCACAGGCGCAGGACATCGGCACCAAGACTCTTTGTGATCTCCTGCGGCTCGATCCCGTTCCCTTTGGACTTCGCCATCTTTTGTCCGGCGGCATCGACCGTGAATCCGTGCGTCAAGACGCCTTTGTAGGGGGCCCGTCCCGAGTCGCCCACCGAGGTCAGGAGCGACGACTGGAACCATCCCCGGTGCTGATCCGATCCCTCCAGATACAGGTCGGCCGGCCGTGCGAGATCCGGGCGCGTGGCCAACACGCAGGCATGCGTCGATCCGGAATCAAACCAGACGTCCAAAACGTCCCGCACCGCCTCGTACTCATGCGCCTCGTCCCCAAGCCAAGCGGATACCGGGCGCTCAAACCACCCGTCAATCCCTTCGGCTTCGATGACGGCCGCGACCTTCTCCAAGAGCTCTGCGGTCTTCGGATGGAGCTCCCCGGTCTTTTGATGTAAGAAAAGGGGAATGGGTACCCCCCACGCCCGTTGGCGCGAAATGCACCAGTCGGGACGCGAGCTCACCATCTGCGCTATACGCTGCTCGCCCCACCCAGGCGTCCAGCGCACCTCTTTTATGGCGGCCAAAGCCTGATCGCGCAGACCTTTCGCATCCATGGACACGAACCACTGGGCGGTCGCCCGAAAGATGATGGGCGTCTTGTGTCGCCAGCAATGGGGGTAGCTATGACTTATGGTCTCGACATGCCACAGCGCGCCTTGTTCCTTCAAAACCGCGATCAGTCGCTTTGAGCCCTCCGCGACCGTGAGTCCCTCGACATAAGGGGTGCCCGCCACGAACCGGCCATCACCCGCCACCGGACACTCTACGGGCAGAACATCGCCGCTTGTGCGGCTATAAAGCCGCGCCGCCTGGTAATCCTCCT
>JAJYPQ010000553.1 GCA_021795255.1 Pseudomonadota bacterium | reverse complement strand
CACGCGACTGAAGCCTGGCCTGTACAACCTCGTGCCCTTCGAGCTCGGCCGCGCCACCGAGCACATCGACAGCCCATACTTGATCGCGCGCGAGATTGCCGGTGCCTCGCCCTACTTCCTGTCACACCGCACGGCGTTCGAACTCCATCGCATGGTGACGCAGCCGACCTTTATCGTCTATGTGTCGTGCATGCGGCGCGTCCGTTCGCAGACGATAGGTGGTTACGGGTTTCGGTTTGTCTACATCACACCGGAACAAGAATTCGGGATCATGAAGCACTGGGTCGACAAGGAACATTTTGTGATGATCAGCGACATGGAGCGCACCATTATCGATGGTCTCCGACATCCGGCATTGGTTGGCGGCATCACGGAAGTCGCCAAGGGTTTGTGGATGAGGCGCGCCGTCCTGAAGGCCGAACGCTTGGTGGACTATGCGCAACGGCTCGGCGTCGGCGCCGTGGTTCGCCGCCTGGGATACCTGTTGGAATACTATGGCTTGGTCGATACCTTTACGCTGGAGTCGCTGCGCGGCATGCTGACAGCCACTTACCAGCGTCTGGATCCGCTGCTCCCCGCCGAAGGGACATTCCTCTCACGTTGGCGGCTCCAACTTAATGTAACCCCAGAAGAACTGGACGCCGTGAGATTCGGCTGATGATTCCCCAGCGCAATATTTCTTTGATCTCGAACGCATTGTTGGCCGCGGGCGGGCGGCGCATCCCGGAAGCCATCATAGAGCGCGACTATGTGTTGGCGTGGTTTCTAACCGGCTTGGCCGGGCATCCGCTACGCGACATCCTGGCCTTCAAAGGCGGCACGGCTCTGCGACGCTGCTGGTTTGCGAACTATCGTTTTTCGGAAGACTTGGATTTTACCCTAACCCGCCCCATGGCTTTTGAGGAGATACTGACGGGATTGCATGAAATATTTGCTTATGTCGAGTCCGCATGCGGTCTGCATATCGCCTTTGATCGCGAAGACCGTCACGGTCACCACAACAGCTACACATTTTATCTGCGGTATCAGGGACCGCTCCCTGCTGTAAACGATGTGAAGGTTGATATAACGATCGATGAGATTCTGTGTTTCCCTCTGCAAAATCGCCCGATTCTCCGCACCTACGACGCCTTCGACGACCTGCCCAAGGGACCTACCGTCAAGGCCTACGCCATAGAGGAGGTTATGGTCGAAAAACTTCTGGCCTTAAGCGACCGCGCGCGTAACGAGCCACGCGATTTATATGACCTCTGGTACTTATTCGGCGCGACCGACGTACGCATTGCAGACCTTCGGGCCGAGCTCGACGTCAAGCTCGCGGCGCGGCAACGTGCCGCGCCTGGATTAGAGCAGGCCATTGCCGCAAAGGAAGATCGCCTACGAAGGCTCTGGGCCAAGCGCCTTGAACATCACGTGAGTCGGCTGCCACCCTACGATGAGGCGTTTCGCGAAGTTCTGCGCGCGCTTCGAGCCGCCCAATTACCCGAGTCCTGATCACCATAACGTGGCTTCATTTTTCCATGGATGCCTCGGTCGTTTTTCCCGGCGAAGGGTCGCCGATAAATCTCATGTCGTTGAAAACGAAGCGCACGGGTGGCGCGCCTCAATCTCAACGGCAAGATCGCGGATATTCTTGAGATTACGCTTGGCAAACAGTATCACCTGATCCGGCCCCTGGCACGTAACGACAAGCTGTTTCTCTATCTGATGCCGGATCGCGCCAAGGCCAATCTCGCCATGGCCCGTCGTGAATCGAGGGTCTACGAAAAGACCTTGGATTTCCTCTCGAATCCCGGGTACACGCTCATATGCGAGCGCTGCGCCATGGCTCGTGGATCCAGGCTCGAAGGTTTGCCGGGTCGGGCCGTGGAACGGGTGACCACCATCGGCCCAGCCGCAGGCGATACGACCAACGGGCCGCCCCAGGCCTGCGCGGCCCTCGTCTGGTCCGTGCAGGCCTGGGGCATGCATTACCCATCGATCCAGAACGAATAATCCATCTTGAGGAACTCTTCGTAGGGGAGGTAATGCGAGGAGTCCGATGAGAAACTCAAGCTCACCATGCCGTTGAAGATGTTGACGGTGCCGGTGCGCAAATAAAACCGCCCCTCCATCGACCGTAGCGTCTTCATGTTATCCAGGATATTGCGGACGCGCTCGGCCGGGACCAAGGCATTTCCGGGGTAGGGGCATTTCGGGTAGGCAAGACAGATGTCCGGATTGGTAAGCTCGCTCAAGGCAAGCAGGCGATACCGGAAGGGATCATCGACAACCCATACGACCGCCTGACTGCTGGAGAAGTGCAGCATGACGTGGTAAATGCCGTGGACCAGAATCAGCTCCTCCATCACACGCAGCACGGTATCGAGCTGTGCGTCCATTTTGCTCGCGAGCCGCGTGGCCCCCGACGGGGCGTCCGCCCGGGGATAATCGGCATCGACCCGCCGGGGACGGCGTGGGTCCTCGTAGAGCGCCTGCGCCTGCGGCAGCTCGCGCAAGGCGAAATCGGCACCCACGAACCCCAACACGCTGCCGTTGGCGGCGCGCACGAACTGCATGGCGGTCAGCGACGGGCGCAGGGCACGCAGGCTGATATAAGCCGCGGACAGCACGAAATCCGTCGCCTGACCCCCATCCCCGAGATCTCCCCATTGTTGGTAGTGCTGTCCCCGGCTATTTGTGAGCGCATCCCGCTCGAACATCGCCTCCCGGACATAGGGGCGATCGGACCGGTCGCGCCCGAAGTGTTCATCCAATAAACCGCCACGACTCATGTTGGCGGTGATCTGCCGGCCATTGGCGTCCAAGACGTACAGGAACTTGCAAAAGGGCACCGTGGCAAATGCGGCCTGCAAGGCGGCTTCGATCGCCGCGCGGTCGCCCCACACTTGCGCGCACCGCTCGCTCAAGGCCCGCAGGGGCTTGTAAAGGGTCCGCGTGAGGATGTTGCGCTGTTGCGTGACCGTACCGTGCAGGGATTCCGATGGTGTTGCCATGACATTCCTCTCTATGCGCCCGGGCGTTTGCATCGATGGGGCGCCTTGCGTATCCAGTGTAATCCAAAAAAATGGGGGCGCGGGAATACTT
>JAJYPQ010000068.1 GCA_021795255.1 Pseudomonadota bacterium | reverse complement strand
GGTCATGAGTCACCCCCCCCCCACCCGTAGCGCCAGCATGCTAAGGAAACTTTGTGACAGTCTGATGACACGCACAAGACCCACACCCGAGTTCAAGGGTCGGCCGTTGGCTTGGGTCTGGCACCGCCTTGGCCTATCCAAGGGGGTAGTGGCGCCTGGCGCTCTTGGGTCCCTCAACGGGGCGGGGAGGGGCTCCCGTCCACGCTCGCGAGAAGACGCATACCCCCAATGAGGCCCTTTATGTGCGCCTCAAGGTCTGCATCAACAGTGGCTGCCGACAGCAGCCAGTGCTTATGGCGCACGCCTTGGGGAAGGGGCGGGAGATCGCGCAGCCCTTCGGCATCGAGCGTGATGAGGAGGTCGCAATCGGCAAGCGGGGGAGCGTAGGACCGCGCCTCGACCCAATCGCTTGCAAGCGCCCGGGCACAGCGCAGCGCTTTTTGGACTAAAAGACCATCAGTCGCGAAAAATACCACATGGGCGCGGCGTTTATACATAGCTAGGCCATATTATAAATCAGATCGATTGTCGTGAACGTGGAGGTGGGCGCGAACCCTATGGGTGTACTCGAATAGTGGTCGACGGTCTCAGATATCTTCAGAGCAAGCTTGCCCCTGATGGGCGTACTGAGCCCGGTAGTCGATATGAGCAGGGTTCCGGTACTCGCCGCCAGCACCGCCACTCGTTGGCTGAAAAGACTTTTGTGTGAAATACGCCACCGGTAATCGGCCGCCAACCGCACAGCCGGTACGCTTTCAGAACCCCCTTGCAGATAATAGTTCTGGCGAAATCCAAAACCCCCGTCGATCTTGAGACGCATGTTGCCTTGCCGCAGAATACGATGGCCAACGCCTACCGATTCCATCTGATAGTGACTGTAGCCGTCGAAGGGATTGCGGTCGTAGCGCAGCGCCGCGAGGACGAAATTCTCCTTCTCGCCGCTGAAATACTGAGCCGCCTTCAAGTTGATATCCAAACGATTGGCGTTCACGATAGGTCCGCTTGCGGCGTAGTTATAACTTAAGCGTCCAGTGTAGCGCCACAAATGGCGCGCATAGCGAACCCGGTCGCTACTATTCATGCTCTTCGTATTGGTCGTCCCCGTTGTCCCCGCGTACCCCATGCCGACCTGAGCGCTGAAATTGTGCTTGGGGGCCACTAGCCCTTTGCTGGCGTATGCGACCGGTAACACGAGCACTATGGCAAGGAGGGTACCTGAGAGAAACTTGGGAAAAGGCACGATAGGGCAGTCCTCAGAAAAGCGGCAAAGAAAGCCTGCCGTCAACGGTTTTAAGAAAGCCGCGGGCCTCGTCGGCAAGTGGGCCGGAGCCCACAGGCACTTCGGCCTACCGGAGGCCGGGGGCCTGCCACCCACATCGCAAGAACAACAGTCGGGCGAAGATCGGCGCCTATTTCCCGGAATCACGCTGAAGACCGCGGCCTATTTTTTAAAACTATCGTCGCTCAATGGCCCACGTGAGGACCAAAGCGAGGGAAGCGGGCGCATAACGGAGTCCCCTATAAAGCCAACCCAGCGAATGTCGTCAAAGCCCAGATCGAAATCAGCGCGGCTCAAAACGCGTCCCTTCTTTCAGCTTATGGCCCGCTAGCTGAGCGCGAGTGAGGCCACGAAAAGGCCTTTCGTAAGCGAAGAGACCTCGGAAAGACCGACGAGGACGTATTATACCGTGCTTGCCGACCGAGACGAAGATGGGGCATGAACCACAAGCCGACTCGAGGGGAAGTGACAAGTAAAGGTACTCCCCTGTCCGGGCACGCTTTCGATGGCGAGCCTTCCGTCATGGCGGATCAACACCTCATTTACGATAGACAAGCCTAGTCCCGTGCCTCCCGTGGCGCGGGAGCGCCCGCTATCGACCCGATAAAATCTCTCGGTAAGAAAAGGGATGTGGCGCGCCGCGATGCCTTCGCCGGTATCCCGAACCGCGAGATGCCCGCCATTCGCATCGGTCGCCCAGGTGACACGCACCAGCCCGCCTGCGGGGGTGTGGCGGATGGCGTTGTGTATAAGGTTAGTAAAAGCGCTGCGCAGCTCCTCGGGGTTTCCCACCAAGTCCTCGCCTTGCGCATCGACCTCGACCCTATGACCGCGATCGCCGCTCAACACTTGGGCCACACTTTGCAGGCCATTCACAAGGGTCTCTATGTCCACAACTTCCTCATGCACCCGCGCAGGAGTGGTTTCAAGGCGCGACAGTGCCAGCAAATCGTCCACCAAGCGCCGCATGCGCTCAACCTGTTCCTGCATCAGGGCTAGGTTAGCGGACAGCTCTTCGTCTTCCTTGCCTAAGGTATCTTGAAAGGTTTCCACAAAACCGCGGAGAACAGTCAGCGGGGTACGCAGCTCATGGGAGGCGTCAGCGACAAAATGACTACGCATGTCCTCAAGCTTGATGAGATGACTGATGTCCCGTCCGATAATGAGTTTCTGGCTGGCCCCGAACGGAATGATCTGGACCGACACAACATACGGCTCCACCGAGCCCTTCAAGACCAGCGGCTGATGGTAATCTCCGGCCTCCAGATAGGCCGTGAGGGCAGGATCGCGCACCAGGTGGACGATGCGCGCGCCAATATCGCGTTGCGCATGCAGGCCCAGGAGACGTTCAGCGGGGGGATTGGCCCATTCGATCAAATCGCGCTGCGACAATACGACCATGGCGTCGGGCATGGCGCTGGCCGCCGCCTGGAGACGGTCGAAAAGACCCGTGATCCGCTCCTTATGACGCTCGCTATCGCGGTCGGCCCGGTGAACCTCCCGAATGACCTCGTCCCACATTCCGCCCAACTCGGGAATGGGGCCTGCGGCGCGCCGACGCAACCACCCGTGAAGGCGGCGTAACTTATTCAGCTGAACCAGAACGTAGAGCAGGAGAGCGACTGGGAGACCGACTAAAGCGGACCCGGTGATCCTTCCGATCATAGCCCCCGCCGCACCCAAAAAAAACACCCGCCACAACTCGTGGCGTAATTCGCGATGCACGCTAACCGTCCCCCGAAAATCGATAACCCACCCCCCTTACGGTCTGCACGTAGCGGTCGTAGCCGCTGGGCGTCAAGGCCTTACGTAAGCGCCGGATGTGGACATCGACAGTACGTTCATCAATGTAGGTATTACTTCCCCAAACCGCATCAAGGACGCGTTCTCGGCTGTGAACGCGCTCCGCATGGGTCATAAAAAAATGTAGCAGCCGAAACTCGGTAGGACCGAGAGACAGGCTCTCGCCGCCAGCCAGGACCTTGTGCGCGGAGGGGTCTAGGATCAAGTCCACCACCGCGACCACGTCGCCCGAGGTCATGGGCGCCATCCGTCTCAGAATGGCCTTCACCCGCGCGACCAATTCGCGTGGCGAGAACGGCTTGGTCATAAAATCGTCGGCGCCGGTGCCAAGCGCGCGCACTTTATCCTCTTCGTCGGCCCGTGCCGTCAACATAATAATGGGAATATTCTGCGTGAGCCGCTCGCGCCTAAGCCTGCGCGCGTAATCCACGCCGCTTATACCCGGCAACATCCAATCGAGCAGGATCAGATCGGGCAAATCGCCCAGCACGAGCCGCTGCGCTTGCTCGGCGTCCGCGGCCTCGGTACAGCTAAAATCGGCCTGCTTAAGAGCAAACCGCACCATAGCACGAATCGCCGGCTCATCGTCGACAACAAGGATCTTTCCAGGCATGATGTTCCCCCTGTCGTCTATTCAACACAAACAGTATGACGCTTTTGTGTCAGACGCAACGGTTGTGCGAGGAGGCCTTTGGCGCATGCGCAAAAACACGGTACGACCGACCGATATCAAACTGCATCAAAAATCCCGCATTCTTGAGGTGACGTTCACCGACGGCAGTCACTTCCGATTTCCAGCCGAGTTTTTGCGCGTCTACTCGCCCTCGGCTGAAGTGCGCGGCCACGGGCCGGGACAGGAGGTCTTGCAGCTCAATAAGGAGCACGTGAACATCGCGGCGATCGAGCCGGTCGGGACCTATGCCATATTGCTGAGGTTCGACGACGGGCACGAGACCGGAATCTATTCCTGGGACCTACTCCACAATTTGGGCCTGAACCAGGAGAAATTGTGGAACGAATACACGAGCCGCCTAGAACAGGCCGGACATAAGCGAGCATAAGCTATGAGCGAGGAACAGCTGGGATCGACGACCCACTTCGGTTACCGCGAGGTAGCTGAATCCGAAAAGACGCGGTTGGTAGGGGCGGTTTTTAGCTCCGTTGCGAGCCGTTACGACCTTATGAACGACCTGATGTCCGGCGGTCTGCATCGGGCATGGAAGGCCTTGGCCGTCAACATCGCGGCCCCGCGGCCCGGCGAGCGGGTTTTAGATCTGGCTGGGGGTACGGGGGATCTCGCGGGCGCATTGGCGCAGCGCGTAGGACCACAAGGGCATGTTGTCTTAAGCGACATCAATGGCGCGATGCTGGGGGTAGGCCGGGATCGGCTCATCGACAAGGGGGCGTCCGGCAACGTGGGCCCTGTGCAAGCCGATGCCGAGCGCCTGCCGTTTCCTGACAATAGCTTTGATCTCATCACTATTGGTTTCGGCTTGCGTAACGTGACCCATAAGGAAGTGGCGCTGAAAGCGATGCGCCAAGCCCTGAAGCCAGGCGGTCGCTGCCTCGTCCTCGAGTTTTCCAGGCCGCGCTCGGGGGCCTTTCGTCGCCTCTACGACGCCTACTCCTTTCGCGTGGTGCCGAAGATCGGGCGGTTCGTGGCCAAAGACGAGGCGAGCTACCAATACCTCGTTGAATCGATCCGCAAACACCCGGACCAGGAAGGTCTGAAGGCCTTGATGGAAGAGGCCGGGTTTGAACGCGTGAACTATTGGAACATGACCGGGGGTATCGTGGCCGTGCACCGGGGCTATAAGTTGTAATGAGCGCCCGCCTCCCCTCAGAGGAGCGCGCCAGCCGGAGCCGCGAAATCCCCGTGTATGCTGGTTTCTGGCGGAGAATGGCCGCCGATGTGCTTGATAATTTGCTGTTGCTGCCCATCATGTCGCTGCTTGCCCCGACAAGCTGGCCCACGCAATGGACGACCGCGGGCCTTATCCAGGCCATGCAACAATCCGCTAGCGAAGATCCGGGGCGCCAGCTTTTGGGTTTTCTGTTAGCGGTCGCCTACTCCGTGTTTTTTTGGGTACGGTACCTGGGCACACCCGGCAAACTTTTATGCCGCTGCCATTTGGTCGATGCGCGAACGCTCGGACCCTTGACCGTCAAACAGTCCTTGTTGCGCAACCTAGGCTATTTCGTCTCGTGGGGTACCCTGGGGCTCGGATTTCTTTGGATCATATGGGATAAACACAAACAGGGATTTCACGACAAAATCGCGGGCTCGGTCGTACTCTACGTCCCCCGAGTCACCGAGGGAGAAGGGGCATGAAACCGCTATTTGCCGTGCTCGAGCAGGCGATCAACCTTCCGTTCGGACAGGATCGCGACCTTCGCAAAGGCCTGCTACCCTTAGCTGGACGCGTCATGCGGCTGTCCTTCACGAAGCCCTCGTGGGCCTGCGAACTGACCTTTAGCGAGGAACGTATCGCCGTCGGCCCGCTAGGCGCCCACTTCGATGTCGCCCTGACAGGAACCATGGGCCAATATATCGCCCTCATCCGGGCCAAGCCCGAGCAGACCCAGGAGGCTATGGCCGCCGGCCTGCGCATAGAGGGCGACACGGAATGTGCGTTCGCGATCAAGCGGCTTTTCGGGCAAGCACGAATCGATTGGGAAGACGCCTTGGCCGGCACCATAGGGGATATCCCGGCGCATTTTCTTTTTAAGGGACTTGATCGAGCGCGGGCCGCCATAAGCTACGCAGCAAGCCAGCTTGCCGCCAACGCCGTGGAATTCGCGCAAGGGGATGGGCAAGCGCTTCCGCAACCGGCAGAGATCGAGGCCTTTTTGAACCAAACCAACATCTTACGGGATGATGTGGAACGCCTTGCGCAACGCATCCAACGCCTCAGGTCCCGCTGATGTTCGCCTTCCGTCGCACGCGTCGTCTGCTCCACATCACCGCCGTTTTCATTTATCACGACCTTGACGAATTCGTCGTCAACCTGCACCTATTCCGGCTCTACCGCTACGGACTACGCCTGCTGCCTTGGAGGTGGCGCAAACGCACCTTGGCGCCGCGCGGGGAACGCCTACGACTGGCGCTCGAAGAGTTGGGGCCGATCTTTATCAAATTCGGCCAAATGCTATCGACTCGCCCAGACCTCATCCCCGACGATATCCTAGTTGAACTGAGCAAGCTGCAAGACCAGGTCCCGCCGTTCCCGGGGACCGAGGCCATGGCCCTTATCGAAACCGCCTATGGATTCCCGCTCCCACAAGCCTTTCAGAGCTTCGATCCCGTACCCATAGCGTCAGCGTCTGTGGCCCAGGTCCACTTCGGGGTACTTCACGACGGCACCGAAGTCGCAATCAAAGTCCTGCGTCCCGGCATCGAAAAGATTTTGCAGCGCGACTTGGCCTTACTTGACACGCTGGCGGCGCTGGCCGTTCGCTATTGGCCTGATGCCAAGCGTCTGAGGCCCCTGGAGGTCGTGGGGGAATATCACAAGATCGTCTACGACGAAATGGATCTCGCGCACGAGGCGGCGAACGCGAGCCAGTTGCGCACCAATTTTGCCGGCTCGAACCTCCTTTATGTGCCGCAAGTCTATTGGGATTATACGCGCCGCACCGTAATGGTCATGGAAAGAATCAGCGGCGTACCCATATCCAATATCGAGGCGCTGGTGGCCAACGGTGTGGATTTGCGCCGACTTGCCCACAACGGAGTCGAGATCTTTTTTACCCAAGCCTTTCGAGACGGCTTTTTCCATGCCGACATGCACCCCGGCAACATCTTCGTGTCCTTTGCCGGACAATACCGCGCCGTGGACTTCGGGATCATGGGCACGCTGAGCGCCGAGGATAAGTTCTATCTTGCCCAGAACATATTGGGCTTCCTGAACCGTGACTACCGCAGCATCGCCGAGGCCCATGTGCGGGCAGGGTGGGTGCCAAGAACGACCCGCGTGGATGAACTCGAGGGGGCGATACGGACAGTTTGTGAACCGATATTCGCAAAGCCCATCAAGGACATCTCGTTTGGTCGGCTGCTACTCAATCTTTTTCAAACCGCTCGGCGGTTCCACATGGAGGTTCAACCGCAGCTGGTGCTCCTTCAAAAGACGCTTTTTAATATCGAAGGCTTGGGTCGGCGCCTCTATCCCGACTTGGATCTGTGGATCACGGCAAAACCATTTCTGGAGCGCTGGATGCGCGAACAATTGGGGCCAGGCGCCGTATGGGCGGCCGTCAAGAAAGAATATCCGACTTGGATCAAGATCTTGCCCGAGATGCCGCGCTACCTGCACGCCACCCTGCAACAGGCCAAAGATGGTGAGTTGACGGTTCGCGGGCGCTCCGACGAGATCGATCGCCTCGTAGTCGACATGCGCAAACGGCATCGGCGCATTATGATCGGCTTACTCGGTAGCGCCTTGGCTATCACGGGGCTTTTGATATTCGGTCTTACGCATCCGATTTTCGTAACCCAATACCTGAGCGTGATCGAAATCGGCGTGGGCGTCCCGGGCATGGGACTGCTCGCGTGGTCGATCTTTGATCTCGCACGGACCCCGGCCGAATAGGGGGACGGGGCGCTGCGGGACGACAACGCCTGGGTCCTCTATGAACGGCGGGCGATTCGCGCCCAAGACCCCTTTCGTATGATTCTGATAGGCCTGGAAGGACGCGCAAACGCCCCGGGGCCTTAGGCCCCCTCCTACCGGTCGAGTGATGCGAGATCGGAACGCGCCCCTTAATCTCGGCGGCCAAGCCCAAAAAATGCGTCGTTTCGGTTTAGCCCCAATCCAGACGTTTCGTGAAATTGACGACGCTCGGCCGCTCCTCGTAGCCGAGCGACGGGTAGAACCCGCGCCGGTACGACTCGCGTTCGCGACTATTCAAAACGCTGATGCGAAAGCACTTACAGGCTGCGGCTTCGCTTTCTATCGCCGCCATCAAGGCCTTGCCCACGCCTTGGTTCCGAGCTGAGCCGATCACGAAAACTTCGGTGATCGCGAGCTCTCTTCCGGCAAACAAAAGATGGGTTACGACCTCTCCATGCACGTAACCTACGACCTTGCGATCGTGTTCGGCAACCAAAAGCAGCGCGCTTTCCTCGGTGATCAAGGCCGCTAGGCGTTGCGCGAGCGTGCTGCCGTCAGCCTTAAAGGCAGGGTTCCAACCGAGCTCCTTGTGCAGTTGCATAACGCCCGGAAGATCGGTCGGTTGAAGGGGCCGAATTTTGACGGGCAAAGCGCTTTCACTCGCCATGACATCACCCTCTAAAATGTTGGAACACCGCGACTCCCTTCAAGAGATCGAACGCCTGGCGCAACTGGTAGTCGTGGTTCAGTATATTCTGCACCTTGGCGGAGACTAGCACGCCCCGAGCGGCAGTCGTCTTGGGGGGGTTTGGATTGTGTAAGTGCCCAGGAAGGTTAATTTCACGCAGAAAGGGCTTGTGGTGGCTGGGCACGAATTGGCCCTCGTGCACCACGATATTGGGCGTGATGCCGATATTTTGGATGGAGTGCCCATCCGGCGTAAAGTAACGGGCCGTCGTCAACCGTAGGGCCCCACCATTGGACATGGGCATGATGGTCTGGACGCTCCCCTTGCCAAAGGTCTTGGAGCCCATGATGATGGCTCGTCGATTGTCTTGCAGGGCACCGGCTACGATCTCGGCGGCCGAAGCCGATCCTCCGTTGACGAGAACCACCATCGGGGCCCCATGCAATAGATCCGGTCCGTGGGCATGAAAGACAACGTCCGAACTGGGCACGCGACCGCGCGTGCTGACGATCACCCCCTTGTTCAAGAAGTCATCGCAGACCGCGACGGCGGCGTTCAATACCCCGCCAGGGTTGTCACGCAAATCGAGTATGAGACCTTTAAGCGGACCATGGTTCTCGGCCTTGAGCTGTAAAAGGGTACGCGTTAGGCCGTGGCCCGTGTCGCCCTGAAACTCAGACAAACGCACATAGCCATAACCCGGCGCCAACAGTTTGCCCGCGACGCTGTGGATCTTGATAATTTGGCGCTCAAGATGAAAGGTCAGAGGACGGGTAATGCCCTTCCGGAGGACCGTCAGGGTCACTGAGGATCCGGGACGGCCGCGCAAAAGACGGACCGCTTTGCGCAACGACAGGCCTTGGATGAACGTCCCGTTAACGCGGACGATCAAATCCCCAGGACGGATACCGCTGCGCCCACCCGGGGTTCCGTGGATAGGTGTCACAACCCGCAAAAAGCCCTTGTACTCGCCGACCTCAAGACCCACCCCGCCAAAGCGCCCGGTGGTGTCGACCTGTAGGTGCTTATATTGGCGGGGGTCGAGGTACTGGGAATGAGGGTCGAGATTGTTCACCATGCCGCGGATCGCGTTATTGATCAACTTGCTATTGCTGACCGGAACGACGTATTCCGCCTTCACGATATTAAAGACTTCGGCAAACGTCCGGAGCTCCTTCAGGGGCAGCCGCGACAGGGCCGCGTTTTGATGGGCGTCGCGCTCGGCTTGGACGGCGCGCTCTATGGTAAGACCCGCACCGAGAAATACGCCGGTGAGGAGGATGAGCGCGTAGCGCATGATGCTTTTCTTCATACCGCAGATCTCCGATAAGCCGCCGTCAATGGGCCAGCCAAGCCAAGGGGTCCAAAGGTTGACCGTTGTGGCTGAGGTCGAAATAGAGTCCGGGCCGCGAAAACCCGCCACTGTCGCCCACGGTCGCGATCACTTCCCCACCCCGCACGAAATCGCCCACATGTTTTAAAATGGTCTGGTTATGGCCGTAGAGCGTCATATACCCATCCCCGTCTTGCAGTATTAACAACAATCCGTAGCCACGCAACCAGTTGGCATACACGATACGCCCGGAAAAGACCGCCCGGACCTCCTCGCCAGGTCGCCCGGGGATCACAATTCCTGCCCAACGGTTCAAGCCCCCGCGCAGGGCACTGGCCCGCAGAGTCGCAAATCGGGCCGGTATGGGCAAGGGCAGGCGGCCTCGGAAATCGCCGAACGGCCCGCGCAAATCGGGGATCCTGCCCGGCACCTTGGGGAGCCTGCGAAGGCCGCGCAACAAGCCCTCGAGGCGGCGCGCGCGGAGACCGAGCGCGCGCAAGCGCGAACGCCCGCTTTTGGCCCGATCGTCCAATTCCTCGACCAATACCTTACGCTGCGCTAGGGCCGCCTCAAGCCCGCGCTTTTGTCGAGATTCGGCGCCGGCCATGCCACGAGCTTCCTTGACCTTGGCGCGGATAGTCGTCGCCGTTTTATGAAGAGCATGAAGGGTGCGCCGAGCCGCCTCAAGTTGCTGGACACGGGATCGCACGACATATCGGTAATACTGGAGCATGCGCGCGACAAGCCCTGGGTTCTCCTGACTAAAAAAAAGCTGGAGGGTGCCGGCTCGCCCCATCATATAGGCCGCCGTTGCTTGGCGGGCGATATCGGCCCGCTCGACGTCGCGCGTTTGCCGTAAGGCGACTGTGCGCGCCCTGAGGGCGGCAATCTCGCGCCTTAAAGCCTGTTCGCGCCTCCTCGTAAGCACCAGCCGGCGACCGACTTGCGCCACCTTGTCCTCAGCTATACGCAGAGCATTCTGGGCATGACTGCGGTCGCGCAGCGTTCGGTCAAGACCGCGCTGAAAGGCCGCCTCCTGGTCGCGCAAAGCGTGCAACTCAGAGCGCACACCAGCCTGTGCCCAGAGCGGTAAAAGCGCCGCTACCGCAGCCCAGATGATTCGGGCCTTGAGGCCCCGCTTCGTTGTCCGCTTCGTCGTCGACGTCGCGCTCACTTCAACTCTATTAAGGGCTGTCCGGTCATTTCCGAGGGCGAACTGACGTTTAAAAGTCTCAGGATAGTCGGTGCCACATCCTCGAGCGAGCCTTGCGGGCTCATACGCGCCGGGCGCCCCAAGTACAGCAACGGGACTGGGTTCGTGGTATGGGCGGTGTGCGGCTGGCCGCTCTCGGGGTCTCGCATCTGTTCGGCGTTGCCATGATCGGCCGTGATCAAGATCTCGCCCCCGTGGGCCCGAACCGCCGAAGCGAGTTTGGCAAGACAGCCATCCAGCGTTTCAATGGCGCGCACAGTGGCGGCAAAGTCCCCGGTATGCCCCACCATATCGGGATTCGCGAAATTACAAATGATCACGTCGTAGCGCCCGGTACCGGCGGCGTCGATAACCTCTTGCGTAACGCGCGCAGCGCTCATCTCGGGACGACAGTTGTAAGTCGGCACATCGGTAGGCGAGGGCACTAGGATCCGCTCCTCACCCTCGAACGGCTTCTCTTCGCCGCCGTTGAAAAAGAAGGTCACATGCGCATATTTTTCCGTTTCGGCGACTCGTAACTGGCGTTTGCCGAGATCGGCGAGATAGGCTCCCAAAACATTCACAAGCCGCGTCGAAGGAAAGGCCACGGGCATGTTGAATTCGGCCTGATACTCGGTCAGGCTCACGAAGCGACCAAGCTTGGGTTGGACGGCGCGCGGGAATCCGTCGAACGCCGGTTCCAGGAACGGGCGGCAGATCTGGCGGGCTCGATCGGAGCGGAAGTTCATAAAGACCACCACGTCGCCGTCATCGATGGCGCGCGGCGCCTCGCCCGGCGGCACGATCACCGTTGCCTTGACAAACTCATCGCTCTCCCCCCGCGCATAGGCCAGGGTCAGGGCATCGGCGGCGCTGGCGGCCCGATACTCCGCCTTACCGGTCGTCAAGAGATCATAGGCGGCCTGGATTCGCGGCCAGCGGTGATCCCGATCCATCGAATAATAGCGCCCGATGACGGATGCGAAGCGCCCTCGGCCGAGGGCCGCGAACTTCGCCTCCATGGCCGTGATCGAGGCGCCCGCGCTCTGGGGCAGCGTGTCCCGGCCGTCCAAGAACGCATGGAGGTAGACTTGGTTCAGGCCGCGGGCAACGGCGAGTTCCACCAGCGCGTGGATATGGTCCTCGTGACTATGAACCCCACCCGGGGAGAGCAGCCCTAGGACATGAAGGCTTTTGTGGCTATCACGGGCCAGGTCGACCGCATCCGTCAGGGTCTTGTTGGTAAAAAACATACCGGAGGCTATGGCCCGGTTGATCCGGCTATATTCTTGATAAACCACCCGGCCGGCACCCAGATTGAGGTGGCCGACCTCGGAGTTGCCCATCTGCTTGGACGGCAAACCCACCGCGGCCTCCGAGGCCTGAATCAGGCTGTGGCCGCCTTGGGCCCAGACCTGATCCCACCAGGGCTTGCGGGCGGCCATGATGGCATTGTTCTCGACTCGCTCGCTATATCCCCAACCATCCAGGATAACGAGCACAAGCGGTTTTGGCGTAAAAGGCATTATATAGCGTGCTCCGGGGTGGGTCCCGTTCTTCAGTCTTTTAAATCCCGCTTATATTGTATAATGTTTTGCCAGCGGCGACAGCTGGCAAAAAAAGGCTTAATGTACCGGAAGCGGTCCTTACCATTATTAGGAGTCGAAATATGGTGCCCACTGAGATGATCCGACCACTGGAAGACATCCTGATCACCAACGAGGATGACATTCATCTCGCGTCGCGCGCCCTAAAGGCCATCGCCCACCCCTTGCGGCTCAAGATCCTCTGTATTCTCGGGGCCGCAACCGAGGTCAGTGTACAAGATATCGTCGTTCAGGTGGGCACTTCGCAGAGCAATATTTCTCAGCACCTGTCCATTTTACGCGATAAGGGGATTTTGGCCTCACGCAAACGTGCCAACAAGGTCTTTTACCGGATCGCAGATCCCCGAATTCTGCAACTGATCGGGGCTATGCGCATGGCTTTCTGCAGTATGCCCGAGATTCGCTGAGGAATAAGCACATGGAAGCTTTTGTCATAGGCCACTGGTATCTGTTCTTGGCGTTGTTCGTGGTACTGGGCATGATTGTTATTCAACCACTCATGGAATCTGCCTCCGGGGTTCAAAAGGTGACGAGCCAAGAGGCTGTACAGCTCATCAACCGGCAGGCGGCGGTCATCGTCGATGTGCGGGAACCAAGTGAGTTTCAGAGCGGACATATCGCGCGCGCGATCAACATCCCCCTCGGCCAGATTGCCACCCGCGGCCAGGAACTGAAGAAGTTCAAGGAACGACCCATTGTCGTCTGCTGCGCGAGCGGCGCGCGTTCATCGCGGGCGGTGGCCCTCTTACGCAAAGAGGGGTTTGCAAACGCCCGCAACCTGAGCGGCGGCATGGCGGCTTGGCGCACGCAAAGCCTCCCCGTAGAATCCTAGATCCCATGGCCAAGGTCTTGATGTACACTACCCGGGTCTGCCCTTATTGCCAGATGGCTCAGCGGCTTCTGGAAAAGA
>JAJYPQ010000552.1 GCA_021795255.1 Pseudomonadota bacterium | reverse complement strand
AATGAGGCGGTGAATCTGGGGCAGGTCGCCCAGGTCGTGCCGCCCACGAGTATCACAGCGGTATCCGGCACGGCGGCCAGTACCACGTACACCGCGAGCGCGGCCTTCACCGCTCCCTGTCCCGGATTGGTAGTCGTGGTCGCGAGTTGGAATAACGCTACCCTTAACGCCATAGGTGGTGATACCACGGAACAGATCGTGGTGAATGGCACGGTCGTGGCACATGATCCCGCTTACGGCGTCAATTGCTGGGTATTAGCCTCCATCACCCCCGTCGGCGCTGGAGCCGTGACCGTCGATATGAACACCGTTGTGGGCACCCCCGCGCTCGCCCAAGCCGTCTATATGAGGGGCGTCGCCTTCTTTATCCCGAATCCGAGCTAGGAGCATAGCATGAGCACGTTTACCTTGCGTTTTAATGCCGCAGGCGATGGGATCGGCGGGAAGACCTATGCCGATGCCGTGCCAGACCCGTTACCCGCTGACGAAATCCTTTGCACCCAGGCCCAGGCCCAGAATCCGAGCTTGTGGCAGGTCGTGAGCGGCTCTCTCGTCCAGTCCTTGACGTATGCACAAGCCACCCAAACAGCCCTCATTAAACAGGGCTTTGCCAGCGCCGTAGCAGCAATTCCCTTCACGATAAACGGAGTGGACTACATCCTCGACACAGCGCAGTCCAAACAAGCGGCGGACATGGCTATCGTGGTGGCCGCCAACCAGGCGGTGAATCATCCTGTTGCATGGGTCGCTTCTACTGCGATCGCTCAGTATGCCATCCAGCTTGTGGGCTCGTCTTATCTCTTTTGCGCGGTCGCAGGAACGACAGGGACGACCGCTCCAACGCCGCCTACCACGTTCGGGACTCCAGTAACCGACGGTGGCGTGACCTGGGAACTGTACGGCAGAACGTTGGAAATGTCGGACGGGACGCACGCGACGTTTACCGTTCAGGAGCTGATCTCGATATTCCAGCAAGTGGAAGTGTACATCCATTATCAGAAGAACCAGAAACTAAGCCTTTTGGCGCAGATTGCGGCAGCTACTACCGTGAGTGCCGTACAAGCTATCGTTTGGAGCAATCCGTAATAGTTCCGCAACACACAGGCGCTTCGGGGCTTTTTTTTGGGGGGATAGTTGAATGACCGACATGTGGGACTTCGCCACCGATAAAGAGGACGAGCGCATCGAGGAAATACGCTCGCGCCTAGCTGCTGAATTGCCGAAGGAACAACAACTACTCGTTGCGTATATCGACGCGCGGATGTCCAAGACCGACAAACAAAATGCAAAAATTATGTCGATTTTGCAGACCGGCGCGGGGCTAGCGCGGATGTTCCGCTGGGTCGCGGGGGCGAGCGTCACCTTGGCGGCCATATGGGGCGCGATTCATGGAAAGATCACGTTGGGATAAAGGGGAACCATGCAAAGCATCGAGCCGGAATTGATCTACCAGATTAAACAAGACGAGGGCCTGCGGCTGACGGCCTATCAAGACACGCTCGGGAACTGGACCATCGGGTACGGGCACACGCCGGCGACCGAGGGCGAAGTCTGGACGCTCGCACAAGCCGAAGAAGCTTTGGCGCTCGATCTCGACGAAGCCGCCGATGAATTGGACAAGGCGCTTCCATGGGCCGAGCAGATGGGCGTCGTGCGCTGGTCTGTGCTCGTGAACATGGCGTTCAATATGGGCATAGAACGACTGTCCGAGTTCCACATGATGCTCGCCGCAGCGCAGGCGGGCGATTTCGAGGAAGCAGCGACGCAGATGCTGAACAGCCTGTGGGCGAGCCAGGTCGGAGATCGGGCTACGCAGCTTGCCCAGCAGATGCGGACAGGGGAGTGGGTAAATGCCTGACGAAGCCGACCGCGCTCGGGCCTTGGCAAAACGCAAGCCGACGCTCCCCGTAATTGGCGTCTGCCACTTTTGCGGGACGCCAACCAAGGGCCTATTTTGCCCGTCTCTGCTCGATGACGAAGGACAGCCAGACGGGTGCCAACAAGACTACGAGAAGGAGCATCGAAAATGAGCGCATTACCTTTACAAGCAGGCGATTTGCTATTGTATTCAGGTGAGACCTTGGTCGATGATGTGATTCGTGTGGTCACCCTGTCAGATTTCAACCACGTCGCGGTTGTCATGCCGGACTGTCAGACGATGGTCGAGGCTTTGCCGGGCGGTGTCCGAGTGGCCCCGATCACGGAGATGAGTGAGCAAGCATGGCATGTGGCGACAGAATTGACCTGGAATCCGGCGGCATCGGCTTTCGTGAAATCGGTGGTAGGGGAGTCCTACAGCTATCTCAATGACTTGCTAGCAGGGCTGGGGTACGCACCCGCGACCGAGAAAGAGTGGGAATGCGCCCAGCTCGCGGCGAAGATCCTGGGCATCCTGGGCGTCACGCTTCCTGCGACTTGTGACACCCCGCAAAAGGTCGCAATGGCCTGCGCGCTGAGGGGTAATCTTTTCCAGATGCTCCCTACGCAAGCCCTGATTGCGGACGCGATGCCAAAGGAGGGCGCATGAATCCAAACGTAGGCGCAATCCTCAAGTTCCTCGGCATCGCTGGCGCCTTTGCGCTCTGGACTTATCTTGTGGTCTCCGGCTTTGCTACCAAGCCCGGGGGGACCGACTTGATTACCGCACTCGGTAGTGTGATTGCCGGGGGCGCGACCTACCATCTTTTGACGAGGGGTGGAAAATGAAGAAGCTCCTATTGTTGGTTCCGTTGCTGGCCCTCACTGGCTGCACGTCTCTGGATTATGCGGGCGTAGCCCAATATGACCTAACCCCGGTTTTCTCTGGCCCTCAACACACCTTCGAGGGTTATGGTCTCAAGGTCGTGAACGGCAAGGAGATTGCTTCCGTTCAGGCTTCGATGGTGAAGTCTGGTAATAACTACACCATTACCTTGAAAGAACTTGGGGTAAAAGCTTTTCAAGGACAGGCCATAGCCGCAGGAGCCGCCGCGAACCTCGGTGCTAACGCGGTCAAAGCGGCTCTCGTAGCAGGCGGCGTGTTGATCGCACCAGTCGCCGGGGCGGCCATTGCTTCCGGGCCGATAGGGGCTTTGGTAGGCGGAGCGGCCTTTGGTGG
>JAJYPQ010000551.1 GCA_021795255.1 Pseudomonadota bacterium | reverse complement strand
TCGCCAGGCCGCCTATGATGGATGTCAATGCGAGAACCTTCCGAGGTTCTAGTTTTAATATTTTAAAGGTCATACTTTTTCTCCCTGTGGAACGTATAAACACCAGACTCGATGCCCGCCATGGCAACCGAGCCCAAATTCGCCGACTGAACCTTAAGGTCACCACACCTCGGTGTCTCGTCTTCTTTACCTACCCGTGCAAGCCTCGTCTTTTACTCACCCATTTACCCCCGGCACCCTCGCCGGCCATCGACCGACCTGGCGAGCCTTTTAGAACCCCGTACCCACACACGCGTCGCACACCACTATCCGGCGCCGTTTTCAACCCCGCCCCATAAAGTATCCACGGGCGCCTGGGAACTTTTTGCGCATGCGCCGCACTAACGTCGACATAGGGTCGCGACCCCCTTCTTCGGGCGGGACAAGAACGGCAGGCGACCGGCTATACGAAATAGCGGTTCATGCAGACCATGTGCCTGGGCGTTCTTATCGGAAATGGGTCGCCCAAAAGGCGCGTCATGGCGGGGTATGTCAGTCGCGATATAGAGCGCGTTCACGGCACGGTCGGCGCTGGGGGCGGGGGACTGCAAGGCATCGGTCAGGCCACAACGCATGTGGCCCCAAAGCCCATGAATCGCTCGCGCCAAGGCGCGCGCCCGAAAAAGCGTACCCTGCGGTCTCTTTTCGGACCATACCGAGGGTACTGGCTTTGTCTGCCATCGTCTTGACATCTGTTAGGTTTCCGCCCAGCTCACGCGCAGTCTCGCACTTGGGACACGATCGCGCGGTCGTTCCATGGTATGGGCCGCCGAAGGACGAGTCATTCCGCGGTCCGTTTGTACTGGTGCCATCCCTTGCCCTATTCGCCTAGGATCCCATCCGGCGTCGTAGTCTCACTAAAGACGCCCCTTCCTCAACGCTTCCAATCCAACCTACGATATATCGATCTTTCCGGATATGTGCATTTGCAATCCACCTCCAAGACCTTGGCCGCTGTGTGCGCCCACGGCTGACCCATCAAACGATGCTAGAGGATCGCTCATGAGCGCGCAACGACACTTTTCTGGTGTCGCGGCGCCATAAATGCATTACTAAATTCTAATATATAGATATTTTCAACATCATCCAACAAGCGCCAGTCCCCACTCTTTTGTCTCAAAACCAGGGACTCGGTGACGTTATGCTTGCCGCCGTGTCTATCTCTCGAAAGAGATAACCGCCGGAGGCGCATGTAACCATAGAGCGAACACAAGCGCAAGCCCCTACCGAGCCCGGTTGGCTCGTTGTTTCTGAGGCCCACGCGCGCGTGGCGCAACAGCCGCGCTAAAAACCTCCGTCTGTGGGTGGCCCCGTGACGGTGCGTCATCGTTCGTTACATACCCTCGGCGCGCAACAACGCCGGGCGAAACGCACGCGATGTGTCGCTCAATGACATGAGTCGTGGCACAATAGAAAGTAGAATTGGCCACAGATAGAGGGCCGCAGCGCCGTTTTCATAAGCCTGTCTAAAGCGGGCCGGTGCAGCGAGCCTCAAGCCCCCCTGACATTCACCCGTTACGGCAAACGAAGCTTATGACGACACCCTCGATCGGCGACGACGACCCCTGCCCCTGCGGAAGCAAAAAGACCTATCGGCAGTGCTGCTCTGGCTTGGCAGGCGGCGCATCTTCCCATTCCGACGCGAAACACGCCTCTGAATCGTTGCGCAAGGCCCTTGAGGGCCATCAATTCGACTCGCTCGAGGAGCTGCAGGCGTTTATCGCCGACCACACCGAGCGGCGAAATGCGCGGCCCTTGGACGAATTCCACGGCTTATCGCCCGAGCAGATGCACCGTTTACTTCACCTGCCGTTTGCTTCACCGGACGTGGCGGTTATCGCCAACGCGCCCGAAGGCGGTGCGGCGGCACCCATAGCGCGGCTTTTTGGGTTGTTGGCCGAGGCCGTCGGCGAGCAGGGCCTAAAGCCGACTGCCACGGGCAATCTGCCGCGGGCGCTGTGCCGCGAGGTGGCGCGCGCTTATTGGGATGAAAAAACCTATCAAGATCGGATGCGGTTTGGTGCCGTCAATAGCGAGCCGGACTTCCTCGAGCTACATGTCTTGCGTCTGACAGCCGAACTCGCGGGCCTTATCCGCAAATACCGGGGGCGGTTTCGGCTCACCCGGGACGCGCACCACATGCTGACCGATAGCGGCCTTGCCGCCATCTATTCGAGACTCTTTCGAATCTACGTCGAACGCTTCAACTGGGGTTATTGGGATGGCTATCCCGACCTGCCATTCATTCAGAGCGCCTTCCTGTTTACGCTCTACCTGCTTGCGCGCTACGGTACCACCTGGCGACCGCACCTCTTTTACGAGGACGCGTTCCTAAACGCCTTTCCGATGCTGCTGGACGAAGTGCCGCCCAATGACATCATCGCGCCCGAGCAGACGCTGCGCTCTTGCTACACTTGGCGCGCGCTCGTCCATTTCGCGGGTTTTCTGGGGCTTGCAGCGGTCGAACCGATCTCCGGCAAACTCCTGTGCCACGACTATCGGGTCAAGGCTTTGCCGCTCCTGCGCGAGACGGTGCGTTTTCCCATGCTCGCATAGGGGCCTGACCGCCGCGCAGGTGGCCTTCTGGGTAGCTCGCGATGGGGCCTTCTCCACAAAGGGGCAGCCGCTTTTTACTCGCCGGGTGATGGCAGCGGTCAGGCTCGCCGGGTTTACGTCGGCGCAGCCCGCGCCTCATAGCGGCCGAAGTACGCGCGACCACGGACAAGCCCGTCCCCCAAATGGGCCAAGGGAGGTCGTTTGCGGGTCATGTGCAAAAACAGACCAAACGCCAATGTTTGTGCGTATGCGTTAGGATTCTCGGAAAGGCCGTATTCCGGACAATGTGGTGTTACTTCGGAAAAACCCGGATTTTTCATTAGACCCCTACACTTAAGGAGAATAGAGGCGTGAATGGAGCCGGCCGCAAGAAGCTTTTCGACCGGGCGGACCTTTGTGAACGATCACCAAGATCCGCGTCTTTCTGGATCATGCACGCGCAAAGAACCTCGGAATCCGTAATTCCCTCGCGATAAGCCCTCTCGATGACGAAAGCCATTGTTTGCGGTGCAAGACGACGA
>JAJYPQ010000550.1 GCA_021795255.1 Pseudomonadota bacterium | reverse complement strand
ATAACGGCGTGCGTACAGCGACAGCAGCGCGGACCTTCGCGTCAAACCTCGGTCGCCGCTCTCTTGGGCCGCCTGTCCAAAGGCATGAGCCGCCTCACCGAGCCGCCCCTGCTGACCGGCGATGTCACCGACTAGCACATGGTAGAACAGCTTATCTTTTAGGTCGGATACCGATACCTGGGCGCGCGCCGAGGAGGCCGCCGGTTTGGAAGGCGAAGTCATGGTGGCGCAGCCGGCCAAGAGCCCTGCCATTCCGACCCAGGCAAGCGGCAGCATACGTCGCATCATGCGTACTCCAGGGTACCCCTTCGTGGATATGAGAGACATCCAGACCCCTGAACGTCTATGCTCTCGGAAGAGCCGAGGGAGGCCGTGTCATGAATGTGATTCTACTCCCCATTCTGGCGGTGCTGATCTGGGCCTTCGCCTACCGCTTTATCGGTCAGCTTATCGCCACGATGGGAGACCATACGAGGCATTATAATACAGACGGAAGGCGCGCGGCAGAGCCCCCGGTCAGCGCGGCGTTGCGGGACTTTGGGGTCCTAGGAACGCCCTTTTTGGTGGCCGGGGCGGCTTTTGGCCTGCGCTTCGGGTGGGCGCCGGCATTCCTGTGGATCCTCCTCGCCAGCACCACCATTGGGGCGGCGGTGGCGCTCAATCAAACGCGCGGCGCGACCCCGCCGGGATGGGGAACGGCCAATGGCGTCGCACGAATCGTCATAAGCTCTTGGCTCGCGCTTTTGTGGGCCGGGCTTGCCGCCCAAAGCGCACACGCCCTACTCGCCTTTTTCGTGCTTTACTTCGGCGCCGACTTAGTGATGCCGCTTATCACCACAAAACGCGCCGAACTCGTGGGTGGACTTCTGCTCATTAGCGCGATAGGAGTGCTATTTGCGGCACTTGGGCTGTCCTGGCCCCTAGCCTTCACGGGCCAAGTCCAGCTTATCCTAGGACCGTTTCGTCGTCTCGCCCCGGTAGGACCGCTGTTTTTTTATAGCCTCTTGTTTCTGATCCTCATCCAAAAAAAGCGCCAGAAACGGCTCGCCGCGCGCCCGGCCTATGGGGCCCTGGGATCGCTCCTTTTAGGTGTGGCCATCGTCCTCATACTTGTAGCGGTCTGTGTCGGCCATCCCTCGATCTCGATACCGCGCCTTAGTGCCGGCGGCCTACTCCCGGCCTTGCCACTTTTGGCCGCAAGCCTACCATTCGCTGGGGCCCTCGCGCCTTTGGGGGACAACCCCCTGGCCGCCGGCGGATCTGCTCGTCGGGTCTATCTCTTGATCATGCTGCAAGGTGTAGCGGCCGTGGGTTTTTTGGTGACCTTATTGCTTGCCTTCCCGGGGGCCTTGCCCTGGCGGGTGTTTTTTGCAGCTCGCCCCGGGGCCGTGACCCTGCTCATGGCCGCGGTGAGCGCCAACGGGCGATTAATGGGTTTCCTGGGCCTTGGGCCGTGGGTGAGCCAACTGCTCCTGACCGGGCTTTTATTGCTCACGGCCGCGAGCCTCGAGAGCCATCAACAGCAGCTCATTGAACATCCCATTCCCAAAGCGCCTCTCCAGCCGCTCATGGCGACGGCACTCTTGGGCGGTCTTTTATGGGCTGGCCACGGACTCACGGCCCGCGATCAGATCGCCATGGGGGCGCTTCTTGGCATTGCCGCCGCCAGCGCCGTGATCTGGCACGGCCGCGCACTCCCCCGGTTTGTGGTATCCTTGAGCCTCGTACTACTAGTGCTGACCGACATAGGCCTTATCGTCATCGGAGCCACCGATCCGAGCGGGCATCCGATACGTACCGCTCTGTCGGGAGCAATCATGACTACCGAGGCCGTTGCGGCGGCCCTGCTTTGGCGGGCCCGGTTCCGACCTAAAGACCATGCATCTCGTCACTCTGGGAATCAACCATAAAACAGCGCCCCTGTCGCTACGGGAGCGGGCGACGTTTGACCCCGAGACCTTGCCTCAGGCCCTCGAAGCCATGGCCGCGCAAGGCGCGGATGAGGCAACCATTCTATCTACTTGCAATCGGACCGAGCTCTACTGCGGCCTTGAAAACAACGCCACAGATCCGCTTGTCGCCTGGTTTTGCAACTACCACAAACTGCCCCTACGGACCGTGCGTCCGCATCTTTATGTCCATAGCGGGCGGCTCGCGGTGGCCCACGCGTTTCGAGTTGCGTCCGGCCTGGATTCGCTGGTCCTCGGAGAACCCCAGATCCTCGGCCAAATGAAGAGCGCTTTTGCCGCCGCTCATAGGGCCGGTACCACGGGGAAGATGCTCAACCGCCTTTTCCAGCACACCTTTTCGGTCGCCAAACAAGTGCGTACGAACACCGCGATCGGAGCCAACGCCGTATCGGTCGCCTTCGCCGCGGTGAGCCTCGCACGACGGATCTTCGACAAGCTCGCAAACCAAACCGTATTACTCATAGGCGCCGGCGAGATGATCGAGTTGGCCGCTCGGCACCTCAAGGAACAGGGCATCGGCCGCATGATCGTGGCGAACCGTACGGTCGAAAGAGCGAGTAGCCTCGGCGACATTTACGGGGCGCAAGCGATCTCCCTCCTGGAGCTTCCCGACCACTTGAGTAGCGCCGACATCGTCATCTCTTGCACCGCCAGTTTGCTTCCTATCCTCGGAAAAGGAGCGGTCGAAAGTGCTCTAAAGGCCCGCAAGCACAAGCCAATGTTCTTGGTGGACCTCGCGGTTCCCCGCGACATCGAGGTGGAGGTCGGAGACCTGAGCGATGTTTATCTCTACAGCATCGACGACCTAAAGGACGTGATCGAAGAAAACATTCAGTCGCGGCAAGCCGCGGCGCGCCAAGCCGAGACCATCATCGAAGGCGAGGTCATCCAGTTCATGCGCTGGGTCCGCTCGCTCGACTCGGTCCCAACGGTACGCGCTTTGCGAAGCGCCACTGAGAGCTTGCGTGACTTGGAATTGGAACGGGCGCAGCGGGCATTGGAGCGCGGGGAACCGGCAGATCAGGTGCTGTTGCGATTCGCCCATAGCCTTACGAACAAATTCATGCATCCGCCGAGCACGGTTTTGCGGGAGGCTGACGCCGAAGGCAATACCGATCTTATTGGCGCAGCCCGCGCCCTTTTTCGCC
>JAJYPQ010000067.1 GCA_021795255.1 Pseudomonadota bacterium | reverse complement strand
GGCGAAGTACGGGTCCCTTTGAGCCAACTTCAACGCCGATCCTAGCCCGTTGCCGATTTGCGGTGGTTTTTGGCGACGACGCTTAACCCGGCGCGCGCCTCGAAAGCGCTTAGGCCTTGGGATGGTGTGGCACCAAAGATGTCGAAAACCAGGGGCTTTGGGCCCCGATGTCGTTTCCCTGGACGAAGTCAAAGCCGATATCCGCCCGGGTCGCGAGCATTCCGCCATTTTCTAGCCAGTCGGCCATTGTTTGAATATTGACGCTATGGGCCATATGGGTACAGCCACGACAGTGCTCTTGTCAGCCGGATCGCTGTGGATGTTTTGGACGAAGTGGCCGTCGATCTTCAGAAAGCGGATCGGAAGGCTCTTTAGGTAGGCATACGAACTGACCTCGCTCCCGAAGTCGTCCAAGGAAAATTGGCAACCCACGGCCGTCAAATCTGTGATCAAGGCGCAGGTCAGTGCCCAATTGCTTATGGCCACGCTTTCTTAGCGATTACGTAAGCAAAGCCTGGTAGGTGAGAGCGAGTTAGCGAAGTCAGAGGCCTCGCGAGTGGCCGATTCTCGGGGCTTAGCTAGCTGAGACGTCTTGCAGGGCCCGCGTTAGGGTGGCAAACGGGGCTAGGCAGGCAAACCTCGTGTTCCTTGCTGTACTGGTAGTCATGGAAAACATGTTCGGCGGTGAGTAGCGCGTAACTCCCGTCGGCGAGAAGCCGGGTCGTGTCTTTGAGGCGGTAGGTGTAATGGCCACAGGTCCATATGGCAAAGTTGCGCATGTGGGTACAAAGACAAGTCTTACCCTTTACTGAAAAAGCGGTATCGGCGCCTCGAGCTTCGCGTTCGTCGTTATAGGCGTCTATATAGGCGCAGTGGCCCGCGCCGTCGAGTAGATATCCGTAGGCTTCGCAGTTCGGCCGAATGGCGGCCCCAATCCCGGGACTCCGCTTTAGCATGCGCATGGGATAACCAGTCGGTGAGATTAGATTGACCTCTATGTCCTCCTCGCGCGCACGCAGGTATTCCTGCTTCACCTTCTCCGGCAGCCCGCATTCGTTTGTCACCGTAAAGCGGGTCGCGACTTGTACGGCGCCGGCACCGGATTCCAGAAATTCGGCAGCATCGCTGCCCGTAAATATCCCACCCGCGGGGATAACGGGGATAGCGAGGCCTTGTTGCGCGAGGTATTGCAATATTTCGGCGACGATCGTCTTCAGGTCATACTGCGCCCAATCCATACCGAAGCCGAGGTGGCCGCCGGCGAGCGGTCCTTCGACCACGATGTAGTCCGGGAGGCGCTCGAGACGGGCGCTCTTGCGTAAAAATAGCAGAAGTGCCCGCAATGACGATACGATTATCCCGAATTGCACGTCACGAAACCGGGGATGATCTTGGACGAGCGCAAGCGACCCCAAGTGTAGGCCCGCCCCCAAGGTAATGCCATCAATGCCGCCATCCATGGCCGCGATAAGCCGGACGCGCAGGGTTTCGCGCGGCGCGTTCATGGTGAGCTTCTCCATGCAGTTTATGAAGATGAGCCCCGGACCTTTTTTGGCCTCCATGGTACGGCCGACATGCAGCGCCGTGGCCTCCGCAAGACGCGCTAGGTCGAACTGCACATCGGCCTTATCGTTGTTCAATACGTTGTATTTATATTTCTTAAGTTTTTCGGCGACGAATTTGGTCTTGAATCGGCGATCGGAAACGGTGGGCACCATGGCGTCCGAGATATGTCCGATGCCGCCCAACCGCGCCGCTTCAAGCGCCAACTGCGCAGCCGAGATGTCGACACCCATGCCGCCGACGATGATGGGTACCAGCTCGTGTCCGGCGAGACGGAGACGGAAGTCGTTCACGCATTTCATCACAAAAGATTATTCCCTAGCGGCGGCCGCGTACGATTTGGGGATCTGGAAAGGCACCAAAGATCGGCCGATTCGGGGCGGTCAATCGTCCTTTCGCGCCGCCACCGTGATGGCTACGGCCTAGCTCTTTGGTCGGTCGAAGATTCTGGCGACCGGGATCTATGGGTGGGCGGCCTGAAGCGCCGCAGTCTGAGAATGCAAGGACGGTCGAGTCGCAGGCGTTCACTTGCTTCAATTTAGCGACTAAATGGCGGGTGGTCAACACGTATTGCTCATCGGTTCCCAGGCGAGCGCGGTGTGGCGTCAGGGTCGCATTGCCATCTCCCTGAGCCTTTTAGGCGACTTTTCGGCCTATCTGGCCAAAAACGGCCCAGGCCGGGCCCATGTATTGCGATATTCATAAAAAGTTCGGCTTGTTACAGGTCCTGTGTCTTTTTTGCCGTTCGTCCTAGCGGACGGTCGATACGGGCCGTTCTTTGGTCCGGATTAGGGTCGGTGTCGCTCTGGCGGACTGAGGTGTCTTTATACCGCCCGTACTCCTTGCCCCGGGCCTCCTTTCCTACGAAACGACTGTGACCAAACGCCCATCGCCCTTGTCCCAATAGCGTCTCTTTATGGCCGTCGCTAAGGTGTGGCCTTTCTTTTGAAGGAGCGACCATGAAACGACTGTTTGTTCTAGCTGTCGCGTTTTCGGCGAGGACCGCGTCGGCGGCGATCCGTTTACCAAGCTATGCGCAGGGGGCGGATCTGCGCATGACGCTCGAGGAGCGGGCGCACGCCATTACCGACGTCATTGCCTTGATCGTAAGTATCCTCGCTATCGTAGGAATCCTTATAGGCGCCGGTTACTTTGCGATCGGCCAGGGGGAGCGGGGTAAGAGTTATGTCATAGGGAGCGTCATTGGCTTGATACTGGCGGCAAGCGCCTATGGCATCGCGGCCTTGGTTGTCGGCTCATGAGTCCCTTCAATAAGCGCTTGGCCCCGCCACGGATACTTGGCCTTCCGGTGCTGGCCGCCCTGTCCGGGCTCGGCACTCTTATGGGCCTGCTTTCGGCCGTGGTTTTGCCAGGCCCCTTGGCGACGCTCGCTTTGCTGGCGGGTCTTTCTCTGCTACCTCCTGGGGTATGGGCCGCAAGCGTCGGTGACGATATCGTGTTTTCCCGCGTCCAATGGGTGTGCTATTGGGACACCAAGGCCGCCTCCCAGGAGGCGTTATGGGTCTAGGCGCGCGCCGCTATTGTGATCTCTATACCTGGTCCCACGGACTGACAGGGCACGCTATGGCCCATACGGACGGCGCCATGTCTGCGGCGATCCTATGGCAAGGTCTTGACGGCGAGTTCGAGGACGCCGCCTCTCGCGCGCAGGCCTGGAGCCTTATGAAAAATGTCCTAGCCGCCTTGCCTTACGGGCATTGGCTGGAATGCCATTTATGGCGCGAGTCGTCTCCGGGGGCGGTCCGCGACTATCTGGCGGTTTATGAGTCGGCGCCCCGCCAAAGCCCTTTTAGCCGCGCGTTTAGGACTGCGATGGCAGACCATCTTGCGCCGCACATCGTTACCAATAGCGTCGCATTGGTAGTTGGTCGTCTACCGGAGCGCCGTCAGCGCCTTCGCAAGGCCCTGCGTCGGCAAGCGGATCACAGTCAAGATGTGGAGACATTGGCGCGCCGGCTCGCGGCCTTACTTCCCGGTGGGCGCGTAGCCACGCTCGTTGAGTACGCGGCGTTGATCCAAAAAAGCTATGACCAGGGAAGGCCGATTACCTGCATCGACCCCTGGCTATCTCTGTCCGAGCAGATCATCATCTCCCCCCCGCAGACAAAGGGCCGCCACATCGAGGTCAATACGAGGCGTGTCAAGGTCTTCTATCTGCATTTATACCCGCAAGCCGACCCGGCTTGGATTTTGTCGGTTGCGTCCGGACCGGTTCGCCTGCACGTGAGTCAGGTCGTTCTGGCGGCGGACACGGAGCACGCCTTGCGCGTCTCCGAGAGGGCAGACCGCTTGGCGCACGGTACTATGGGTCATAAGGGTCGTGAGCGCCAGTCCGCCATTATTCAGGATATGCAGGGGTTCCGGCAGACTGTGGCCCAATCCGATCTCTCGATCCATCGCAACGCCTTTGTGATTTGTGTTGAATTCGACGAAAACCAGAGGCTCGAGGTCGAACGCCTTGTCGGCCGCATAGAGGCCCTTGGAGGCCGCGTCCGCGGCGACGAATTTATTCAGCTGCCGTTCTTTCGTACCTCCCAACCCGGCCAGGGCTACCGGTCGCCGCTTTGGCGTCCCGACCACTCGGCCCAGATCGTGAATATGGCGCCCGTCCAGGTGTTTCGATCAGGGTCTGATTATCACGAGTCGCTTCGGGTAGGGCTCGCGGGACAGGCCGTAGCCTTCGATTACAGCCGTCAGACCGTAGCCCACGGCTTCACCGTAGCTATGACCGGCGCCGGGAAAGGTGTCGACAAGGTGGCCACGATCGCGGAGACCTATCCGCTCGGTATAGATTGGTATGTCCTGGAGATCGGGGGAACGTATCGCTGGGTCGTGGAGGCCTTGGGGGGAATCTATACAAGGCTCGATCCGTCGGCTGCGGCGGTAAATCCTCTCCCGCCAAGGTCGGCCGGGATTTCCGGTCTTGACCCGCTCTTGGAGTCTGGGACTCTGAATATTTTGGCGTTCATTTTGACGGACGGCCGAACGGTGCTCGATTTTCACGAAGCCGCGGCCGGAGCCGCCGCTCTCGGCCGTCTCTATGTCGGCGCGGCGACCAGCGATCCCGGTCTCGTCGATTTCTTGAAGTCTTTGGAATCCCTAAGCGATGCAAGCCCCGAGCAAAGGCAGGCCGCACAGAGAATGTCGGCCAACCTCCATAGTTTTTTGGAGACCCCGGAAGGGAGGATATTTGCGGGGGCTGACAATGTCCAGGTGAGCGTGGGTATTAGCGGCATAGATCTAAGAGACGTAGATCGCGCAAGCCCCAAGCTCCTTACGTTCTACCTCGTGTTTCTCTGCCTGCGATTTTTGAACCTCGCGTTCGCTAACGTCCGCCACGCGCGCGTCCTTTTGGACGAGATCCACAGGCTTGTGGCGCACGCGCCGGAGGTTCTGCGGCGCCTTGTTTCGGAGATTGCTCGCATGGGACGCAAGGAGGCGGCGGCCATCGACATTGTCACTCAAGGACTCACGGAAATCGATTCTCTGGAAAAGGAGATTGTCAACTCGATGCCACTGCGGTCATTGCTCTATCGCAGCGACGGCTGGGACGAAATCGCGGAACGTATCGGTATGCCGGCCCAGGCCCTCTCCATTTGGCGCCGCCTTCCGTTCCCCCTGGGCCTCCCTTGGCGGCCGGCCATCCGGTCGGTTGGTCATCATTACTACGCCCTTAAGCTGAGCTTCCCGGCCTTCGTCCTGGCCTTGGCAGACACGACCCCGGACGGCCTGGCGCGCAAGGAGTCGATCGGGCGCGAAGCGGACGATCCGCTCGTACGGATCGCCAGGTTTTTGGAGTGCGACCATGAAAAATAGCCTCTATGCCGTTCTGTTGTGGGTCTTGGGGACAGGCACGGCTTTGGCCTTTCTCGGGGTGGGTGACGTGACCTTCGATCCGCCGGTCCACGCCGAGCTTATGAGTCTTTTTAATCAGACCCTGGAGATCTGCCGCACGGCGCGAGATGAGTTGCGACGCATGGAGGCCGTGCAACAGATACTCAAAAACGCCCAGCGCGATGCCAAAGGTATCGCCAACGGAAGTCTATTGCGGTACGAGGCGAATTCCTTGCCGGCCGGAATCCCCGGAGCCCTAGGGGCCGATTTGGGGTGGGTACGAGGCGTAGCGAGATCGGGATCGGACGCCGGATGGTACTATCGGCAACAAATCCGGCGCTTTCATGAACTTGCGCGCCTCAATTGGCTGGTGCGCGGGACGGGCGAAGACATCCGGCTCGCCGCTACCCCTATCGGTGAAAAGACTAGTGACGATGTGACCGCCCAGGCGACAGCGACGCTTGCGGCTCTTGCGGCGGCCAATGCACGCTCGGCGCAGAGGCGCGCCATCCGCCGGGCCGCCGAACGCCGTAATGGGCGCGATTTGCCGATGCGCGCTAGGGCCCTGTACAAGGCCTTCGGGGAAACCCCATGAATAGCGTCTCGCTCGTCGCCGATCTTCTGGCCAATCTTGCCCCTCGCGGAGTCTTCCGTGCGGCCACCCCCGTAGCGCGGGCGCTCATGACCACGGTCACGCCATCGCTTTTCCTTATCGCCCTCTATACGCGGCTTTTGGAGACTCAGTCTGATGCCATCCTGGGTATGGGGCGCTTTAGTCAGGCGTTTAAGGATATCGCCGTGTGGGGCACGCTCTTGGTGGCCTATTTTGAGGTCGGCCAACTGGTCTCGCACTATCTCAATGCCCTGTATGCGGCCATGGCCCATCTCGGGTCGTTACGCGGGGTGGCCGCGCGCATGGCGGCATTGTTGAGGACGGCGGGCCATGGCCCAAGCGGCGTCTGGGGGACCATCAAAGAGCTCAACGCCTTCCCGCTGCGCCTGACTACGGTATTGTTTTACTACGCGACACTCGTCATGGCCACATTCCTTGAGGCGCTTTTGCGGATCGCCCAGGCGATCGGCTACGAAATCGCTTTTCTCTACGGCCTCATTGCCATTCCCTTGGCCCTGAGCCGAACCTTATCCCTTTTGCGCGGATTCGCGAAGCTTATGGGGTTTTTCGTCCTTTGGCCTGTCGTCCAGGCGCTCTTACTCGCAGTCTTTTCGCCGATCTTTACTCGGGCAGTGGCCGATCTTCAAAAAATCCTGGGACCCAGCGATTACATGATCGTGTACGCGCACATGCTCTTTACGATCCTGAATCTCATTCTCTGCGCGGTCTTGGTAGCCGCCCCCTACATCACAGCAAGCCTTGTCGAAAACGCCGGCGCCGCAAGCCCCATAGTGAGCCCCTATCTGGGGGCCCTGACGTCCACCGGCGCCTCGCTTGCCTCCGGCGTCGGCCTTGGCGCCGCACACTTGGCGCGCCCATTGCTCGAGGAAGACGAGCGGGAGCTTGAGTCAGTTCCGCCACGATCGGTCGGTACCCTCCATGTGCCGCGAGACCCGGACTATTGGCCGGTTTCAGCTGATGCCGCGGTGCCTCTTACCAATTATCTGGATCCTCGGTTTGACGGTCCGTCAAAGAGGGAGGATAGCCATGACGGTCCTTGAAACCAATGTTTGGCTACGCCATGGACCGCAAGGAATGCTTATGCAGCGCCTGGCGCGTTACTCGGTTTTGGGGTGGACGCTTTTTGTCTGTACCGCTATCGCTTTTGCCGTTCTGGCCGCCCTTGCGGCTTGGCGCACACCGCCCATCATTGTCGTGAATCGCGACGGGGCCTTACTCGGGCGTATACAGTGGCTAGGACACGCGTATCGCTCGCGAGCCGAGATCGTTGCAGCCTCGATGCGTTTTGTCCGGGATTATCTGAGCGTAAACGGCGATACCGTCGTTCCGGATTATGTGCAGGCCTTGGACATGATGGCGCCTAGGCTGAGACGGGCGACGGTAAAGGCCTTGCAAAAGAGTGCCTATATAGCCCGCGTCCGCAATGCGCATATTCGTTCCTGGGTAAGTTTCGATAAGGGCAGTAAAAGGCCGCGCGTGGTGAGCGTGTCCGGTGGTGTCTCGCGCGTGCGCCTATCTGGTGTCATCCATCTGGTTTTCCCTGCGGGCCCGAGCCGGCGTCAGGGTTTTACAGTGGTCTTGACGGTAATCGCCGCACCGCGCCGAACATACGATACCGCGGGGCTTGTCATTCGTGACGTCCGGGGCTTGTGATGGTGGCGCTACCGGCGAACATCACCCCCCTTGTGCCGCGCGCACAGTACGTCGTTTTGCGTCCGTACACGTCCATCGGGGCCTTGGTGGTCCCCAATCTCGGGCTGCGGCTGATCTTCCCCCAATCTTATGCCTCGCTCCTCACGTTTGCGGTGACGAATCCGATTTTCAAGGCCACGCGGCTTGGCCCGACGTCCCTCCTTTTGACCGTGGCCCACGGGCTCTCCCATCGCTACTGCGGGGACGTCTTTATTGGTGCGGGCCGCTTATCCGCGTCCGTGCTTGTATGTACATCAGATCAGGCCCAGGGCTACGTGAGCGACATCATCTTCGTTCGCCCACGCCCTAAGTCCTTAACCAAGCCTTCGAGTCCGCAGGCCCCGCGCCCTCCGGTCTGGAGAAGAATATTGGCGTATGTGGCTTTCGGGCACAACCATCATGAGGACATCAAAAAGCGGCAAGTTCTCTCGCGTGCCGGAATCACCCACACCGTGTTTGTGAGCCGCTTTCTGTTCACGCGCCACCATGCCGTCCTCGGATTCGCCGTTACGGCGCCGAAAGAAGGTCGAATACCGGTGAGCGATGCGGTTTTATATCGGGGTCAGAAGACCTGGCGTAGGGTCCCGGGCACGGTCGTCTGTTCAGCGGTGGGGCGTCGTCACGAAGTGCGCTGCGCTTTGGTCATAGTAAGACCGCGGTCGGCCGTGTCCCGGTGGCATCTCGTCCTTATGCTCGGTTCCGGCGCCATGAGGCTATCGTGGTGACACTGGCGCCGAGTCATACCACAACGGTGGTAGAAAGACTGGCTCACCGTAGGCTCAGCGTACCCTCGGTCTTGGGCCGTCTGCTGCGGTGGGTACCAAGGCCTATGCCACGATCAGCCCCGGGGTCGGCGGTGTTGCGGCGCACGCACCCTGGGGTGCACGTGACACCGGTTGCGTTCACGATCTATGCCCGCCGTGCTGCACCGCACGTCTATCCCCCTGCGGCCGTAGGCATCGGGCTGCGTGCCGGAACGTGGATATCCGTCCGTTTGCGCCACGGTATTACCGATAGCGACCCAGCCCTCGTAGTCTTGCATGTGATACAGCGGATTCAAGGACAGACCGGGTCCCTGCCGTCCGGAACACGCTTACTGGCACGGGTCGAGTCGGCCTCCGGGCAGAGGCTCGGTTTATCGGTATCCCAGGCGGTAACGCCCGACAACAGGCTCATTCCCATAAAAGCGCAGGTGTTCGACGGACGCTTTCATTTTGGCTTGCCGGCCTTCGTGGTTGGCGGCCGCCGGGCGGCGGTTTTGGTAGCGTTTGGCCGATCATTTCTCGCAAGTGCCGACGCCGCTCTCGGCATCATGAGTACCCAGGGATCGTTGGCATCAGCAGCCCTGGGACGCGCCGGTCAAAGCACCCTTGGGGCCACGATGCACTGGCGCCTCACACGGCACGTCCTGTATGCGCCGGCCCAGAATGCCTACGTTCAGACCCAGAGTGGATCGTGATGCGCGTCCTGATCGCGGTCTGCCTGTTTCTTATCCCTATCGATGCCGTCGGATGGCAGTTGGCTGTAGGCGGCGGCGTGACCACTGGCCTCATTCGTGGCGCGGTCCCCGCCGGAACGGTCACAGGCTGGGACGTGTTTGGGCAATGGACTCGCCAGCCATTCGTCGGACGGCGTTGGGCCGTCGACATAGATGCCGGTCAATTCGGTAGCGATGGCATCCATGGCGGTTTCCTTGAGCGCGGGCGGATCGCAAGCGTTGCCATTTTGTGGGAACGGCGCGTGCCGCTGCGCTACGATTTTAGGCCGTGGTTTGGGCTGGGCGCTGGTCTTGACCATGTCCGTTATGATGATCGTCTGCAGCTCGATTCCCGAGGATATGCCGTACAGACATATCCAGCGACCCACGAGACCTCAGCCTGTCTTCAGGCGGCTATCGTACTCCCCATAGGTTTTTCATGGTCAGCGGCCTTGGTCGGATCAACGGATTTTCCTGGCCATCTTTCGACAATAACTATGACATTGATCTGGAGGCTATTGTGAAAACGTCAATCCGATCGCTGGTTTTCGCGATTTATAGTCTTATGTTGTATGGATGCCAGCTTGGGAATCCCGCCACACCCACCGCCTTGCCCACGGGTTCGGTCGCCGGATTTGTGGTAGGTAGCGGCCCTGTGGCCGGGGCCACGGTGACGGTGTATGGGCCAGATGGTGTGCTAGCCAGCACCAGGACCGACGATGGCGGGCACTTCGCGGTTTCTCTTCGAGCCTTGAGCGGGACACTTAGCGTCTCGATTACGGGAGGCTCCTCTTCGGGCACAGCGGCCGGGACTAGCGCCGCGCCCGGTCCCATGGAGGGGTTCTTTTCCTATCAGGAAGGCCACGCCATGGATATCGCTGTGACGCCGTTTACGACCGCGGCCGCATCCCTTACAAGATTCTTTGTCGTCCAAGGCCTAAGCTTAGGGGCCGCGGCGGCGAAGGCAGATAGCGAGTTTGCGAGTTGGCTTGGGTTTGATGAGGTCAGCACTATCCCGGTTTTGGCATCGCAACTCACGACCGCGCAGCCGTTTGATGCCGGCGTGCGTTACGGTCTCGTCATAGCGGCGCTGTCGCAATGGGCTCAGTCCCAGAGTCTGCAGACTGTCGCGACTATCACGGCGACTATGGTCGCGGACCTGGCAAATGACGGTGTTTTGAACGGGCGGGGGGCCCAGGGCGCTTTGTTTTTGGGATCGGAGCCATTGAGTCCCGCGGCTTACCGCGACGGTATCGCAAACGCCTTGGTCCAGGTCGCCGCGTCCAACCCCGCCGGAACGCCGGCATCGCTCTCGGGTCCGGATGCCACGGCCGTCATCGCGTACGCCCGCAACCTAGCGCAAGGCCCCGTCGCCTTGTTTGGGAACGAGGTGCCGCCGCCCTTTGCCGCCAACCCCTTGGCGCTGAATGTGCCGGCATGGCCCGCCTGGACCCATGGGAGCTTCCTCGTCACAGGTTTTGTCACGGACCCGTTTACCTTGGCTGCGACGGTGACGATTGCGATCGACGGGCAAGCCTTAAGTTTGCTGCAGGCGGCTCCCACGTTTGCCTTTGCCGTCAACACCATGGCACTGAGCGACGGCCAACATAGCGTCGTTATCACAGCCCACGATGCGGCCGGGCTCACAGCCTCCGTAAGTCGAACCTTAGGGGTAGACAACAGTCTGCCACGCGCCTGCCTATTGGTCTATGAACCGCTGGTGCCGACCTTTATCGCCTCCGGGCAGTGGCAAGATATCTCAGGAGTCGTGGCGGCGAGTATCAATGGCCTTCCGGCTCAGCTTTCCGGCACTGACATATGGTACGGTACGGGACCACTCACCGCGGGCCCGCTCGTCTTGACCTTGACGGACGCGGCCGGAAACGTCAATACCTTCTCGTGGGCGGTCAGTCCCCTGTCGAACCCGGCCCCCTGCCCCTAGCATGGGACCGCCCGATTGACGCTGGTCGGGCGCTGCGCTAGCGTGGTGTCTAGTCGCGCCCGAACAGGGAAGTTTGGACGGCAAGACCTCTTTTATCAAGGATGAATTAAGGTATGGAAACCCTCGCGATTCCGCTGCCGGCCAATCTTCCGTCGGATATCTGCACTGAAATCACAAAGCGCGCTTGTTATTGCGACACTTCGATTCTGAAGTCCCGATACCGGGCCGACTCGAATTGCCTTGAGATCGACCTCAAAGGAACGAGTGAGACCAGCGACATCGCGACGAAAGTGGGGCTTTTGATCGACAAGATGCAAGGCGAGCGTCTATCCGTGATCCCCAAAGTCCTTCGAGAACGGATCAGGGAAGGGGGTTGCTTCGTATCCGATGCCTACGAACAGTTGGCGGCCCGCGGAGACATCTGGGAGTCGGGCCAAGGGGCAATCGGTCGCGGCGGTGCGTTTATGGACTTGATCGGGCGGCTTGATCAGACGCTCGAACGGGTCGCGGTCGGGAGTTTTAAGGCGAAGAAGCACGCCTATAACGCCCTTCTTCCCAGCGACTGGCTCAAGCGCGCTGGGTATTTCGGTTCGTTTTCACACTCGGTGACGTTTGCCGTGCATCTTAATGAGGATTATGACGTCATCGAAAGGTTCTCGGCCCGGCACCGCAATGGGGAAAACCCGACCTTCCAAGACGTAGGCGAGATCGGCGCTCCGGAGCATTGCCTCTCCCCGGCCGTGTGCTATCACACCTACGGCGCGCTTATGGGTAAGACGCTTCCGGGAAGCCTCTCGGTATTCACAGGTGGCGGCCGTTGTTTTCGATACGAGTCTAAGAATCTTACGGGTCTGGACCGTTTGTGGGAGTTCTCGATGCGCGAGATCGTCTGGCTAGGCGAACGAGGCCCGGTATTGGCGGCGCGAGAAGCGGCCATCGATATCGCTTGGCGGCTGATCGAAGCGCTCGATCTGTCCGCGCGGCTCGAGACCGCGTGCGATCCGTTCTTCGCGAGCGATTTTCCGTCTCTTCGGTTCTTCCAGCTCGCAAATGATTTGAAATACGAGCTCAAGGTAGATATAGGACCTGATCTCTCCATAGCCTGTGGGTCATTTAATTACCACGAGCGGTTCTTTGGTACTCGCTTCGGCATTCAGACCGCCCACGGAGAGGCGGCCCACACGGTCTGCGCGGCGTTTGGCCTCGAGCGCCTTTTGTATGCCTGCTGCTGCCAGCATGGTCTAGAGCGGACCGCCGAACTTGTGGAGATGGTCGCCGGGCAATGGGAGATGTGAGTCGATCTGGGTTTGTCACTAAACTGCACGATAGGAGGAGGCGAGTGTTGGCTACGGCCTTCCCGCCGGTATTATGAACGTTCAACCCATTGAGCCTTTTAACGAGATCGTGAACCCCGATTTGGAGAGCGTGAGCGCGCTCATGCGCGCCAATTGGCAACCACCGTGCTGGTTGTATGAGCCGGATCTTCTGGCTATGCATCTCCACAGGCCGACCGCAGACCCGACGATGGCGGTCGGACTACAGAGTCAAAGCGGCAAGCTGGCCGCCTATTTGGCCTTCGTCCCGCTTCGTTTACGACTCTACGGATCGACGTATAAGGCGGTGTTCGCGAGCTTCTTTACCGTCTCCGGCGACTTTAGGCGGCATAGGTTAAGTGATCGTCAGCAGCTTCTGATGATCGATCGGGCGCAGGTTCGCGGCTACGATCTTTATGTGGCGGTCACCGTGGCCGGGACGCCGGCCAATCAAACCGTCTCGCGGGCGTTTGCGGCGCGTGGCCTGCCGGTAAAAGCCGTGCGAAATTTTCGTTATTTGGCGGGTGTTACGGCTATCGTGTCGAGTTGCGTGGGCTGTGACGCGGGCCTTACCGTGCGCCCTTACGAAAAGAGGGATGAGGCACGGGCCTTCGAATTGTTGTCTGAGGCCGGCGCTTTGGCGACCATCGCCAAAGTCGTTGAGCGCGAGGACATTGACTTCATTTTGCGTACGCGGCCGCGTATTGTGACCTATGTCTACGAGGAGGACGGACGGGTTCTGGCTCTGTTGAATGTCGCGTTCTTGCCAGTGATCTCTGGGCATGTGGGCACCAATGCCTATATTGAGAATATGGCCCTGGGAAGTCTGCCGGTTGCCACGAGAGAGCGGTTCGTCCTGGCGGTCATGCAGAGGATTCTGCGCAGGGGGGTGGAGGCGGTCATGGTGCCGGATACCGGCTATTGCGATCTGCAGCCCTTTCGACGCCTTGGCTTTCGTGCAGCCCAAAGGAAGCTACGCCTGTTACTGGCGCCGCTGCACGCCGGTGTCCTATCTCAAGTGCCTGACGAAATCGATTCCTTTTGCCTCGACGTTTTTTAGGTATGGGCAAAAACTCGAAGGAAAGGGTGCGCTGTCT
>JAJYPQ010000549.1 GCA_021795255.1 Pseudomonadota bacterium | reverse complement strand
CGCAAAAAGAAGGTCGCGATTATCGGGTATGGGTCGCAAGGACATGCGCATGCGAACAATCTGAAGGAGTCGGGCGTCAATGTGGTGGTAGGCTTGCGGCCCGGATCGGCCTCGGCGGCGAAGGCGGAGCGCGCAGGTCTTTCCGTGAAGTCGGTGGAGGAAGCGGTCAAGGACGCGGATGTCGTGATGATTCTGGCCCCGGACGAGTTGCAGGCCGGGATCTATCAGAAGATGGAGCCGCATTTGAAGAAGGGTGTGGCCCTGGCGTTCGCGCACGGCTTTAGCATCCATTTCGGGCGCATCAAGCCACGCCCCGACATGGACGTGATCATGATCGCCCCGAAGGGCCCCGGACACCTCGTTCGTTCCACTTTCACCCAGAAGGGCGGAGTCCCTTGCCTTATCGCCGTGAGCCAGGACGCTTCCGGCCAGGGACAGAGGCTTGCGCTGTCGTATGCCGCGGCCATCGGCGGCACGCGCGCCGGCGTCATTGCGACGACCTTCAAGGAAGAGACCGAAACCGATCTTTTTGGCGAGCAAGCCGTTTTGTGCGGCGGCGTGACGGCCTTGGTCCAGGCCGGATTCGAGACCCTGACCGAGGCGGGTTATGCGCCAGAGATGGCGTATTTCGAGTGTCTGCATGAATTGAAGTTGATCGTCGACCTTATGTACGAAGGTGGGATCGCCAACATGCGGTACTCGATCTCCAATACCGCGGAGTACGGGGATCTGACTCGCGGCCCTCGGGTCGTGAACGAGGCGACAAAGGCCGAGATGAAGCGCATTCTGGGCGAAATCCAGTCCGGCGCCTTCGCGCGCGAGTGGGTGGCCGAAAACGAGACCGGCGGCAAGCGCTTTCCGGAATTGCGCGCCAAGGCCGCTCGCCACCCGATCGAAGAGGTCGGCGAAAGGTTGAGAGGCATGATGCCCTGGATTAAGGCCAATAAAATCGTGGACAAAGAAAAGAATTGAGCACGCCCTTGGTGGAGCAAGGAAACGGCGTGTCTTCGCGCGCGCCGCTTCTGGCACGCGAAGGCTGGGGTCACATTGCGTTCGTTATCGCGGCTGCTCTTTTCATGAGCATATGGCTAGGGTGGCTTGTTGCCGCGCCCCTTTGGTTGATCGTGGTCTTCGTAGTACAGTTTTTCCGCGATCCGCGACGGGTGCTGGCGGGCGGTCCGAATACCGTGCTGTGCCCGGCCGATGGCCGGGTCATTGCCTTGGGTCCCGTCGAAGATCCTTATCTCAACCGTCGCGCGGTCAAGGTGAGCATCTTCATGAACATCTTTAACGTGCACTCCAATCGCCTGCCCGTGGGTGGCCGTGTGCGTAAGCGCTGGTATAGCCCGGGACGCTTCTTCAATGCCTCGTTCGATAAGGCCTCTTTGGACAACGAGCGCAATGCCTTGTGGATCACGACCCCTGACGGGAACGATATCGTCGTAGTGCAGGTCGCAGGACTCATCGCCCGGCGTATTTTGTGTTACGTCGCCGAAGGCGAGACAGTGGCTTCGGGGAACCGCTATGGCTTTATCCGCTTTGGTTCGCGGGTCGATGTGTACCTACCCCTGGGGGCCCATGCGGAAGTCGGTTTAGGCGACAAGGTGAAGGCCGGATCGCAGCTTTTGGCGCGTTTGCAGCCTGTCGCCGCAGCCTCGACGGTGCCCCGATAGGGATTGTAAGGGAGGGATGATGGACGATAAGCGTAAAGGCATTTACATCTTGCCGAATCTCTTTACGACGGCGGCCCTATTTGCGGGCTTTTACGCCATCGTACAGGCTATGAAGGGACAGTTCTGGCATGCCGCCGTCGCTGTCTTCATTGCCATGATCATGGATGGGCTCGATGGCCGAGTGGCGCGCTGGACCCACACCGAGAGCGATTTCGGAGCCCAGTACGATAGCTTGTCAGATATGGTCTCTTTCGGCTTGGCGCCGGCCCTGGTCGTCTACGAATGGGGCTTGTCGGGTCTTGGGAAGCTGGGGTGGCTCGCCGCTTTCGTCTATTCCGCGGCCGCCGCCCTGCGTTTGGCGCGATTCAATATCGAAACCCCCTCCGATCGGCGATTATCCTTCCATGGCCTACCAAGCCCTGCCGCCGCCGCGGTCGTGACCGGCCTTGTGTGGGTGACGCAGAGTTACGGGCCACCGGCCCTCTGGCTGCGCGTGGTGGGTCTCGTCATCACGGTGCTGATCGGCGCGGCCATGGTCAGTAACATCCGCTACCGAAGCTTTAAGCATATCGACCTCAAAGGGCGCGTGCCTTTTATCGCGATCCTCGCCATCGTCCTTACCTTCGTGTTGATTTCGCTTGATCCGGCCCGAGTGCTGTTCGGGCTCTTCTTTTGCTACGCCCTGTCGGGTCCCATCAATTCCTTGATTCGACGCTATCGCCGGTTGCTCATGAGACATCGGGCCGAGGATGTGGTCGACGGCCCGTCTCGGCCGCAGGGCCGCCCTTAGGGCAGGGTGGGTGGGCCATGCGCGACCGCCGAGCCGACAGGCGCTTCTCTCGGCGCTAGGGCAGGAACGGCGAGACGTACTTCTCGAGGTCGGGCGCCGGTGTCGCTTGATGGAAATGGATCTGCCAGCGTCCGTGCTGGGATCTCCAAAGCGAGCTGCGCCACGAAGAGACGGGGCCATCTTCCTGGTCCTCCGTCGTGACCAGGAGGTAGACGAGTAAAGCCACCTCCGGGGCGAGAAAGCGAATCTGGAGGTCGGTTAGGGTCGAGCGTCGCCTCGGGCCTCGAGCCATGCGGGCCAGGGTCTCGGTACGGTCATAGAGTCGACCTGAGCGACACACCTCGAAGAAGTCGTCTGCCAGCAGCGCCGCCAATCCCGGTTCGGAATCATCGTCGACCCGGTTCAGCAGTCGCTCCTCAAAAATCCGCAATACATGCTGGGACTCACGACGGGTCATGGGATAGGTCCGCCTTAGGGTTGGGGGCGTTCTCAAGCCAGCTCGTGCTCCCCACATTAGGCCGAACGCGGGGATCTGGTCAAGGGCTGGGGCGGTCGTTAAGTCATGACGCCCGGCTACGAAAGGATGCTGTGGCGCATGCCCCGAGGTCGACGCGCAGGGTCGTTCGCGGGGCCCGCTTTCGCCGCAGGCCCGACGGCGCGCCACGC
>JAJYPQ010000548.1 GCA_021795255.1 Pseudomonadota bacterium | reverse complement strand
AGGGATGAAGGACGGATTTTGAGATGGCCGGTCGCAAGCCCATAGCGACCAAAGAATGTCCGGGGCAATATCGATAAGGATGAGGAGGAGGCCTTGAACTCGTACGAAAACGACGGTCTCGAAGTCGTCGAATAAGGCAGTTTAAGGAATAGCGATATGGCGAAACGTAACCCCCACACCGGGTCTCGCTTTGAGGACCTCCTGAAAGAAGAAGACTTGTATGACGAGGTCCAGGCCAAGGCGCTAAAGCGCGCGCTGGTCGAGAACCTGACCGAAAGCATGGAGGCCACGAAGCTTGGCAAGGCACAGATGGCGCGGCGCATGGGCACTAGCCGTTCCCAATTGAATCGGGTGCTGGATCCCAAAAATACCTCAGTGCAACTCGATACGCTGATTCGAGCCGCGCGCGCGGTGGGCCAGGTAGTCGAGATCAAGATTAAACGACAAACGCGGGCCGCAAGGTGATCTGATACCGACGCTCGTGGTCGTTAAGGGAATTGAGGCCACCGCCGACGCCAGGGTGCACTACGAGGCCCCGGTTCAGTAACTGGACAGGCGGTTCGACACCGGAATGGGCGGCGCGCACCATGCGCTCGTAGCAAATCTTCTGGTAGCGGAACCAGTCGCGCATCCCCCCTTTCGAACGAAATCTCTTTGGAATCAAGCCACGCCTTCAAGACCTCTTAATGTGACCTCCCGCCTTAGGCGGATTCTTTTAGCGCCGCTTCCTGACGCCCAGAACGAATCAAAAACAAGCTCATATGCTTATTATTTTCCCTACGTCTACTGCGCCAAGGCATCGTCAATCTGTATGGCGCGCAGCCTCGCTGGTCGAGCGGCGAGTGTCGCGCAATAGCACTCGAAGGCCGGGTGTTTTTCGATGGTGCCAAACTGCATGCCGTACGCCAGATGGGAGCCGACGTACACATCGGCTGCGGTGAACTGCGCGCCCAACAAATACGGTCGCGCCGCCTGTGTCACGGTTTCGAGTGCATCTCTTACGTCTTCGTAGCGGCCATAGCCCATCATGCGCTCGCGCTCGGGTGGCACAACGAAACCGAGCGCCTTATTACTCGTCGCGGCTTCGAGAGGGCCCGCGACAAAGAAAAGCCAGCGATAGTACGGGCCGCGCTCACGACTAAGCGGTGGTGGCGCCAGTCCGGCCGCCGGAAAGGCATCGGCCAGATAGGCGCAGATCGCGGCCACCTCGGTGACGACGGTGGCGCCATGGCGGATAGCAGGCACCTTGCCCATCGGGTTGATGGCGCGGAAGTCCGTGGCCTTCATTGTCGTCGCATAGTCGAGTACGACCGTTTCATAAGGGACACCGACTTCTTCAAGCATCCAGCGTACAATTCGGCCGCGGGATTGGGGGTGGGTATAGAAGGTCAACGTATCTGAGTTCACAGTGATAGCTCCTGATAGAGGTGGCGTGTGATGGGGTAGGCCGCCTGGTGCAACTGCCCGAACACGCGCGTTATGCGCGCTACCCGAGGGGCAGCGTGGGCGTTCTTCATGACATGCCCGACTTTGTCACAGGGATAGCCGTTCTTTTCCAGGCATCCAGGGCCTGCACGCGGGCGAGCCACCGCTGAATGTTGGCAAACGGGCCCACGGGGAGCTTTTCGGGCGCGGTCGCGGCCAGCAAACCTGTGAACGGGGTGACAATCGCAAGATCCGCGAGCGTGAGCGTGCTACTGCAAATCCATTCTCGATCGGCGAGGTGCAGATCGAGGACACCTGCGAACTCACGAACCAGGTCCTCCCCGCGTTCGACTTCAGCCGAGTCTGGGTCCCCAAGACCAATCATGCCTTTAATGAAGTGCTCCCAATTCAAAATCCCAACGGCCGGCGTGAGATGTTGCCCGCACCAGAAGAGCCACCGGTTGACGTCGGCGCGCGCGCGGATCGCGGCCGGATAAATGGTCTGCCCCGGCGTCTTGTCCGCTAGGTACTGCATGATGGCATGTGATTCCCACAAGACGAAGTCATCGTCTTCGAGCACGGGCACGCGGTGGTTCGGGTTCAATTTCACCAACTTCGGTTGATTCTGCTCCCCTTTCTGTAGATCGACGACGACAAGCTCAACCGGTGCATTGAGATACAACGCCGTCATGACGGCGCGGCGGGCGTTGTCGGAGTATGGGTGGTGGTACAGGCGCATCATGTTGTCTCCTCGCGATAATTAGGGACTCCTAGGACCATGATGGGCCATGGCTGCGTCAGTTTCTGTCAGCAGTGTCGTCCGCCCCGCGAGCAGGATTGCGTGTCTCACGCTGTTGTTTCCAAAGCCTTGCGAGTTCTCTCCGTGGTCGCGGATACGTAGCGCCCGTGGTGTCAAGACGCGCGATTCGATCGGCACGGAAGTGCCGGAAGTCTCCCCTCAGTTCGCACCAGGCAGCCACCAGCTGCACGCCCTCGAAGAATGCGAGCGCCACCGGCCAGATCACACGCTCCGTTTCGACTCCCGCAAGGTTAACGTAACAGATCTTGAGCTTGTGCTCACAACGAATCGCCTCCCTTAAGGTGCGCAGGCCCGCCACCTGTATCGCAGGCTTATGGAATCTTGGCGCCCAGAGGCCGATTTCGGCGATCTCCTCGCGCAGGTCTTTGGGTGAGGCGGTAGCGATCTTCGCCAGTGCCGAATCGACGGCCTGCGCAAGGGTTGGGTCGCCTTGTCCTTTCACCCAGCGGGTACCGAGAACGAGCGCCTCGAGCTCCTCGACGCTGAATATGAGTGGTGGCAGGAAGAACCCGGCGCGCAGCAGGTAGCCGACCCCAGCCTCGCCGTCGATCGGTGCGCCGAGCCCGATCAGCGTCTGCACATCTCGGTAGACGGTGCGTACGGAGACTGAAAGCTCTCGAGCCAGCTCTGCCGCCGCGACCGCACGTCGCCGGCCGCGCAGGGCGTCCATGAGCTTAAAGAGGCGAGTGGTTTTGCTCATTATTACGAGCCTCTATACCCCGTTATCTCGAAACATTCCATGCCGCCCTAAGGCCGCATGGTCTTTAAGGAGGGGTGACGCCTTAAACTTGCTTATATGGACACTGCCGCGCATGCCGGCGTGATGTCAAGGAACGTATCGACTACTTAGTGTCTGTCAGAAAACCTCGTAATCCCCCACAATCC
>JAJYPQ010000547.1 GCA_021795255.1 Pseudomonadota bacterium | reverse complement strand
ACATCGCATAAAAGCTCGACGTACCGGTCTCTACCACGCAGCGGGCGGCCATCTCGAGCGTTCGGGTCGGACCCAACAACGCGGTCTGGCAATACGGGGCATAATCGGCCCGAAAGCCCTCGAAACCACGCTCCCAATCGAAATCCGGCCAGACGCACGACACATAGCGGCGCAAGGCAGCGCCGTGCTGCATCTCCTCGGGTTCCCACTTGCGCGCGAGCCATTCGCAGGCCTCGTCATCTCCCGCATAGTACACGCCGAGATTGGCGGCATAGAGATCCGACAGGATCTCAACAAACGACGAAGCCGCTACGAGGTAAAACCAATCCCTGTTGTCGACGATCACGCCGCGATCGATGCCTTCATAGGCAATATCACCCAAAGACCAACTCGGCTTATGAGGTTTCTGGGTACTCACCATAACGTCTTTTAGCTCCTCTTTCGCCCCGCCCGCGGCCGGTAAAGTGGGCCGTAGAGCGGATTGATACAATCGGTAGTCAAAACGGGCGATAGGCTAAAAGCCCGGACGGGTTTAGTATAAATAAACGGCAACGGAGGCGGCTAGTCTCGCTCGCTCCTGGCATCGCCCCCAACTCATCAGCGGCCCCGACAACTTACACAAGAACGGGGCCTTAAAAAAGGAGGAGACCAACATGACCGCACAAAAGGCCGGGGCCTTCACGGACACTCCTAAGGCGACAAGCCCAAAAACCAACGTGGCCGTGCTCGCGGGCGGCTGTTTTTGGTGTCTCGAAGCCGTTTTTTGTGAACTCGATGGTATCCTTAAAGTCGAGCCTGGCTACTGCGGCGGGACCGAAGAAACCGCCAATTACCGGCAGGTCTGCGCCGGACACACAGATCATGCGGAAGCAGTACGTATAGAGTTCAACCAGAACAAGATCAGCTACGAAGATTTGCTGAACGTGTTTTTTACAATCGCCCACGATCCCACCCAGAAGGACCGTCAAGGGAACGATAAGGGCCGCCAGTACCGCTCGGCCATATTCTATGCAACCTTGGACCAAAAACACGCCGCGGACCAAGCCATCAAGACATTGACTGATGGCCACGTTTTCAAAGACCCGATCGTCACCGACGTCGTGCCGCTACAGGCCTTCTACTTGGCGGAGCCCTACCACCACAATTATGCCGCCTGCCACCCAGACCAACCGTATATCGCGCATGTTTCGACGCCGAAAGTCGAAAAACTGCGGCGCTACTTCGTACGCATGTTGCGCACCGATCCGGTTTCCTAGAGGCATTCGTCATGGAACACAAAATAAATGGTCGGCGGTCTGCCTTGGGCTATGACCTAGAACCGCTGTCCCCAGCGGAGCGCGAGCGATGCATTCAGGGCTTAAGCGCCGAAGAACGACGCGTACTTCTGGCGGCCGGCACTGAAGCGCCCTTTTGTGGCGGCCTTTTAGACGAGCACGGCAAAGGCGTCTTTGCCTGCCGTTTCTGTGAGCTCCCGCTCTTTCGATCGGCCGATAAGTTCGACTCGGGAACCGGATGGCCAAGCTTCACCCGATCGTTCGATCCCGAGCATGTGCGGCGAATTCGCGACACAAGCCACGGCATGGTGAGAATCGAGATCCGTTGCGCTCGATGTGACAGCCATCTCGGCCATGTGTTCCCAGACGGTCCCGCCCCTACGGGCGAACGTCATTGCCTCAATTCGGTAGCGCTTCGGTTTATTCCGGACGACGGCGATACATCGGCCTCCCATACCCCCACCTAAAGACACGAAATGGGCCGCCCTACCCCCGCCCTACCGCCCCACAAAAGACTCGTGGGGCGAGGGCTTGCCCTTAATACCCGTGCCGCACCCCACTCTCGGTCGCTCGTGCGAATCGACGCCCGAGCACCCAAAGGTCGCATGGGCCAGCCGCCCTCCTCACCTTACACTGGGGCCCAGTTTTAGCTGAGCGCTCGCTGATGTGGGTTTCTGTAAATAAGGTCAAAAGGTCCGTGCGTGCGGATAGCGATACCCAGACCCTCTGGGTGAACGGCGACGAATGGGGCCTCCTCGACACGAAATATGGCTATGGCTACGGTATCGGCGTCTGCGGGACCTGCACTGTTCATCTGGACAGCATCCTAATCCGGTCTTGCGTCTACCTCATCGCATATGCCAGAGAGCATCAGATCACGACCATAGAAGGCCTATCACAAAACGATACCCATCCTACGCAAGAGGCCTGGGCGGCAGAAAAGCTGCCGCAATGCGGCTGCGGCCGGTCAGGCCACATCATGAACGCCACAGCACTCTTGACGCATCACCATAACCCTGACGACATCGACCGAGCCATGGCCGGCAATATCTGTCGCTGCAGATCTTCGCTGTCGCTGCGCGTGCCGCGGGCGGGGGCTCGCGCGACCGACCGCCATCAGCACCGCGACGTTCAGACCTTGGGACATCGCAGCATCCAAGCCCGCGACTTCTGTTCACGACCACGCATCGACACAAGGACGGAAGACCCGTCCTCCCCATCGCTTATCTCATGGAGACTATCCCCGATGATTACAGGACTTCTTTTGGCTGCCGGACGAAGCCAACGATTCGGCACACCGAAACTCATTCATAGATTGGCAGACGACGCGCGGCTCGCGATCCACAGCGCCCGCTCCCTGCGCGAGGCTGTCGATCGCGCTGTGGCGGTGGTTGGACCCGATGACACGGCGCTTGCCATCGCGTTACGGCAACACGGGTTTGAGGTGGTCTGTTGCCCAGACTCGGTGCCGGGGCAAGGAGCAAGTCTCGCCTTTGGCGTGCGCGTCACCGGCGGCTCGGCTGGCTGGCTCGTGGCGCTCGCCGATATGCCTTATATTGAGTCGTCTAGCGCTCAGGCCGTGGCCGATAAAATTCGGGCTGGTGCCTTGATCGCGGCCCCGTCATTTAATGGCCGGCACGGCCACCCGGTCGGCTTCGGGCGTGCGCTTGGCCCGCAACTCGGGGCCCTGACCGATGACACCGGCGCTCTTGCGCTCATCAAGGCTCACCGCCACCTACTGACCCTGATCCCCTGTTCCGATGCCAACGTGCTCACCGATGTCGACTTGCCAGGTGATATATGGGTAGGCCCAAACCCGGCGACCCAAAACGGGCCGCCGGAACGGCTCTTATTTTAG
>JAJYPQ010000546.1 GCA_021795255.1 Pseudomonadota bacterium | reverse complement strand
CGCCCGTGCCCGCTCCCTTTGCGCGGCCATTTCCCGTTCAAACCCGACCATATCGACCGAAAGCCCGCGCTCGCGGGCGATGTCTTGGGTGAGATCGGCCGGGAAACCATAGGTGTCATAGAGCCTGAACACCGTTTCCCCGGGGATCACCCCGCCTACCGGGAGACTCCCCACGTCCTGATCCAAGAGTCGCAAGCCTTGCGATAGGGTCTCGGCAAAGCGCTCCTCCTCCTGCTTTAGGACTACGGCGATACGCGCCTCTTCACGCATAAGCTCGGGGTAGGCGCCGCCCATTTCCACGATCAAAGGCGCGACTAGGCGATAAAAGAAGGCGCCTTCGGCGCCTAAGCGATAGCCGTGGCGTAAGGCCCTGCGGATGATACGGCGCAATACATAGGCCCGGCCTTCGTTGCCCGGGGTGACACCATCGACTACCAAAAACGCCGCCGCGCGAATATGGTCGGCGATGACGTTCAAGGATTTATCGCGCAGATCGGTCAGTCCCAGGACCTGCCCCACGGCCCGGATGAGCCCCTGAAAGAGATCGATGTCGTAGTTGCTCGTCACCTTCTGCATCACCGCCGCAACCCGCTCGAGACCCATGCCGGTGTCGACCGAGGGCTTCGGCAGGGGCGTCAATGCGCCGGCGCGATCGCGATCGTATTGCATAAAGACCAGGTTCCAGATCTCGACATAGCGATCGCCATCGGCCTCGGGCGTGCCCGGGGGGCCGCCTCTGATCGTCGGACCATGATCGTAAAAGATCTCGGAACAGGGGCCGCATGGACCGGTATCGCCCATGGACCAGAAATTATCGGCCGCCCCTATGCGGCTAAAGCGCGCCGGATCGACCCCGATCTCCTTTAGCCAGATGTCGGCCGCTTCCTCGTCATCTTCAAATACCGTCACCCACAAGCGCTCGGGCGCGAGACCCAGCTCTTTAGTGAGGAATTCCCAGGCATAGCGGATGGCGTCCTTCTTGAAATAATCGCCGAAGCTGAAATTCCCCAGCATCTCGAAGAAGGTGTGATGGCGCGCGGTGTAACCGACGTTTTCGAGGTCGTTATGCTTACCGCCGGCGCGTAGACAACGCTGGGCACTCACCGCCCGCCGAAAGGGCCGGGTCTCGCGCCCCAAAAAGACGTCCTTGAACTGGACCATGCCGGCGTTCGTAAAGAGCAGGCTCGGGTCGTTGCCGGGCACAAGCGAGCTGCTCGCCACTACCTCATGGCCGTGACGCGCGAAATATTCCAAGAACCGACTGCGTATTTCAGTGCTTTTCATGGCCTTTGTCTTTTAAGTCCGCGGCGTACTGACCGCAAAGATGATGTGTTCCACACTAAAGCCCCGGGTCTGCAGAAAACGGGATTGCCGCGCCCGCTCGGCCCGATCGGAGGGCAGCGCCTCGCCAAACCGCTTGCGTCGCGCAAGGCAGGCCCGCTCCCGCCACTCGGGGTCGCGCCCATCCAATACCGCGGCGATCACCTCGGGGGCCACGCCCTTCGCCTGAAGCTCGGCGCGAATCCGCAGCGGTCCGACCCCCTGGGCGCTGCGTACCCGCACCCGCTCGCTCCCATAACGGCTATCCGAGACCGCCCGCTCTTCGGCCAGGCGTGCGACCACCGCGGCCGCCTCGTCCGTCGCATAGCCACGGGTGCAAAGCCGTTCTGTCAGTTCCTGACAGCTATAGTCCCGGCGCGCGAGCAGGCTCATGGCATACGAGCGCGCGCCCTGACCCTCCTGGCTCAGATATCGGCCTCGTCATCGAGGGCCGCGGCCTCCACAACCACCCCGGGGCGGGCGGCGAAGGACTCGCGCAGGCGGGCCTCGAGGTCCTGGGCAATGGCCGGATTGTCGCGCAGATACTGGCGCGCGTTCTCCTTCCCTTGCCCTATGCGCTCGCCGGCATAGGAGTACCAGGCGCCAGACTTCTCGACTAAGTTCGCGATCACGCCCAATTCCACGAGTTCACCCTCCTTCGAGATACCCTGGTCGTAGAAGATATCGAACTCGCACTGCCGAAAGGGCGGGGCGATCTTATTTTTCACAACCTTGACGCGAGTCTGGCTCCCGACCACCTCCTCGCCGCGCTTGATGGCGCCGATGCGGCGGATATCCAAGCGCACCGAGGCGTAAAATTTCAAGGCGTTACCGCCGGTCGTGGTCTCCGGGTTCCCGAACATGACCCCGATCTTCATGCGAATCTGGTTGATAAAGATGACAAGCGTATTGGAACGCTTGATATTGCCCGTGAGTTTACGCAGGGCCTGCGACATGAGCCGCGCCTGTAGACCCACATGGGAATCTCCCATCTCGCCTTCGATCTCGGCCTTCGGGGTCAGGGCCGCCACCGAGTCCACGACTACGATGTCCACCCCGCCCGAACGCACGAGCATATCGGTGATCTCGAGCGCCTGCTCACCGGAATCGGGCTGCGACACCAAAAGGTCGTCTACGTTGACACCCAGACGCTTGGCATAAGTGGGATCCAAGGCGTGCTCGGCATCGATAAAAGCCGCCGTCCCCCCGAGCTTTTGCGCTTGGGCTATGACATGTAGGGTGAGTGTCGTCTTACCAGACGATTCCGGACCATAGATCTCGACCACTCGGCCACGCGGCAGGCCGCCTATGCCAAGCGCGAGATCCAGCCCAAGCGAGCCGGTCGGCACGGCCGCTATGGCCGGGGCGTCGCCCGCATCCCCCAGACGCATGACTGAACCCTTACCGAACTGCTTTTCGATCTGCCCTAAAGCCGCACTTAAGGCCTTGCCCTTATTGACATCCATGAACACCCCCGCGATGACGCGCAAGGGGGCGATTATTCCACAAAGGGCGGCTAGGGCCTAGCGAGCAATCCCCGGGTCAGGCGCGTCTCAAGGCCTCCGAGCGCCGAAAGCACCGCCTGGGCCCGGACCCGCTCGCGATCCCCCGGGAAATGGAAGGTTTGGGCCTCGATCTCGTCCCCCAAAGCCCAGGCGATCGCGACCGTACCGACCGGACAACAAGCGGTCCCGCCGGAGGGTCCGGCGATACCGGTGACCCCGATCGCGAGATCCGCCAAGGCCCGCTTGCGCGCCGCCCTCGCCATGGCGACAGCGGTCTTGGCGCTCACGATGTGGTCGGAATCGAGATAAGTA
>JAJYPQ010000545.1 GCA_021795255.1 Pseudomonadota bacterium | reverse complement strand
ATGACCGTCGAGTCACTGCTGCTGGCGATTGCCGGGACCGGCATCGGGGTCGTAATCATCAGCGGTGGCGAGGGTTGGGGCCGGCTACTGGCGGGTGGCACGGTTACTGGGTTGAGCGTTGCCGCCATGCACTACCTGGGTATGGCGGCCATGAATGTGCCGGCGACCAAGGAGTACAACCTGGGGCTGGTGGCGCTGTCGGTGGCGATTGCGGTGGTGGCGGCAACCGCGGCATTCTGGCTGATGCAAAACGCGCGTACGGTCGCCCACCGGATGGGCAGTGCCCTGGTCATGGGGGTTGCCGTCTGCGGCATGCACTACACGGGCATGGCGGCTTTAACCCTAGTTCCCCTGGCGACAGCGCCGAGCGGGTATATTCCGTCGTCCATGAATGCCATTTCCGTGGCCACATGGGTAGTCTCCGTTGCGATCATCGTCCTCGGAGTGGCGCTTGGCGCCGAGCAATTTCTGGCCAGCGAGGAGGCGTAGGCGGGCGTGAGATGACGGCCCACAATTTGTGGGCCGTCGTTTACCGGCGCGTCTTGTGGCGTACAGCCCGCAATGCTCTGGTCTAGTGTCCCCGCTCGGCATGGACGCGGCGTGCACGATACGCCTCTCCCAAGCCACCGGCTTGGCCCCTGCTCACGCCAATCACGCCCTGCCTGCTGGCAATCGCGCTTCTCGCCTGGGCCTCACCTTTGCGGGGCTCATCCACGAACTTGCGCGCGCCTTCGGTCGGGCGACACCTGTCGGAGTCGTCTGCGCCTCGTAGCTGAATGGGGCGGCCCTCTTTAGCGCGCCGCCTGGGCCTTCAACGGACTGGCCGCACATCTTGCGGGATACCTGGGGCACGGGCGTCCGGTGTTGCGTGGCAGTATCTGATGCCTTACGTCCCGAGGGATTGATAACCGCCGCGCCGACTGCCTCGAAAGGAGCCGTGTCACGCAACGCCACCAGGAAACCCCGCGAGGCGGCGATGTAGCCGTCCGGCGTCGGGGACCCTCACCCACGGGTCCTGGCCGCCATCGCAAGCCTAGCGCAATGCCCCGCTGCGTCAATGTCACAGCAGCGTCCGATCCTTAAAAAGCCTCAAGAGGGCGCAAAGCACTTGTGCCAGCAGGTCCGTCCTTGCGCATTCCCAGAGCAAGCGCCGCGACCCCAAATAGCAGCTCGGCCAGCGTTACACGGAAAAGGTATAGGGCCTCGACTGCTTGCTCATTCAGTCAGGTTTGCAGGACCGCGTGAGGCCTCGGCTTCATTGCCTCAGAACCGGCATCGGTATCAAGGACAATCATTCAAATCCCACCGGCACCGCTGGTGTCTTGTCCTTCGCCCGATCGAAGACAGCGAATCCCTCGTTCGTCAGGCCGATTTCGCGGCCCAACGCCGCGAGCGCGTCGCCCATGCGAACACGCGCCTCCGGTTTGAGCGCGCCCGCCAGAATCTCGCGAACCTCGGCCTGCGTGCCGCGCCCATGTTGTGCGGCTCGCACCCGCAACGCCCGGTGGACATCATCCGGCAGATTACGTACCGTCAGCATAGCCCTGACATAACATCTCCATCCCTGCGATCAATGTGGTCATCGCATCATATTGCCGTCGCGCGCGCAGGAAACAAGGCCTTTCTTCCGTCCGAAGCTGTGACTCGCAAGGGATCGTTTTGCCCATAGTCTGCCATGACGTTCATGACTCAGTCGTATTAAAGCGTTAAAACGTTATCACCTGCAGACCGTGCGCTTAAGCGGCCTGACATTGGCGAACATCGGCCGAAAGAAAAACTCCGGTTTCGCAAACCAGGGCGGAGCCGATGTGTATGGCGTCCATCCCGCGCAACGCATGATTCTCCAGCACTTTTACAGCGCACTGGATGACTTGCGCCGACGTGTCACAGGTCAAGGCATCCCTTATGTCATCCATGAGCGCCAACCGGATGTCTTGGTGTTGCTCATCCGTCAATCGCCGCTTGCGGCGTAATCGGCAGAAGGCCGATATCAGCTCAGGAATGGCGATGACGGACAACACCAATTCTTCAGCCTTCTCACACCATGCCAAAACAACGTCGGTACCGGATTCATCGAGGTAGCGTTTGGCAAAGGCCGACAAATCGAAGTTGACCCGCATCAATCTCCGCGCTCTTCCAGAATCATGCGCGCGATCTCCTTCCCGCCAATGGCGAGCGGACGCGCCGGACGTTGTTTCCAAGAGGGAGATTGCGGGGAGACGGGGTATATTTCCGCGATCGGCTTGCCGTGGCGCAACACGCGCACGACCTCCCCTGCCTCAACCCGATCAAACCAAGCCTTGGCATGGTTGCGCAATTCCGTAAAAAAGACTTCCGCCATGGTCCATACTCTTGTGATTATGTATACTAACTTGTACATAATGGCGATTTCGCAAGCAACCGGCCAGAGTACCAGGATACGGCCGAAATTATGAGAAGTCGCTAATAGGGTTTGGCTTGACCGCGGTCGAAAGTGATTGACTTATTTAGTCAGGATTTCAGGGCGATTATTGAGCATTTTCCGGGCACCGGACCCCCGAAAACGCGTGCCAGAGGCCTGTCCGGCCAACCCGGCGACGACAGGTCGCCGCCCAAATGCGCCACTCAAACCCCCTGAAACCACCCATGCGGCACTCGGCTGCGGGCCCCGGCCCGGTACCTCACCCCTCGAGATCATAATCGGCGTCCGCCGACGGCTCGCGCAGCCGGTGGCCCAGGCTCGATATATCCGCCGCCGCTTAAGCGCACATGCGGTCGAGGGCCGGATGGCCGGTATCGACGAGATCCACGATCCGGATATGCGTCTTCGCCGGAGGGCCCTCTGCAAACGCCCCGCGTACGGCTGCAGGGTCCCCTCGCGCCACGACACCGGCACGGCCAGCGCCAGAGTATCGAGCAGCGGGTGATCGAAGCCCTCGCCCACGAGACGACCGGTGGGGAGCACGACACGCGCGGCATCGGCCGGATCAATGCGCGAGCGTGAACTCCAAGACCCCAAAACCTACGGACATCAGCGCCACGATGAGCCCGCCCAGCCGAACCATCAGGCGCATCTCCATTCCGGAAAGGCGTACCTCCATTCCGGAAAGGCGCACATCCATGCCGGAAAGGCGGACCTCCATGTCTGCGATATGGGATG
>JAJYPQ010000544.1 GCA_021795255.1 Pseudomonadota bacterium | reverse complement strand
GACATCGCGTCCGTACTGGCCGCCAAGGAATCGGATGGCGCGGCACCCCATACCATCCACCTCTATCTCGCCCTCCTGTCCCATCTTTTCACCGTCGCCCGTAAACGTTGGGGCATGGAAGGCTTGAGTAACCCCGCCGAATTGGTCCATAAACCAAGGCTGCCACAAGGACGTGACCGGCGCTTAGTGAACGATGAGCAAGCCCGCCTCCTGGCCGCCGCTCACACATACGGTGGCGAGATCGGCCCCCTCATCACCTGGGCTATCGAGACCGCCATGCGCCGCGGGGAGATCGCGGCCATGCGGTGGGACCACCTTGACCGTAAGGCGCGGGTACTCCTGATACCGGAAACCAAGACCGGGGCGCCCCGGCGGGTGCCTTTGTCTACGGCCGCGCTGGCGGTCTTAGATAGCCTGCCAAGGCGCATCGACGGGCGCGTGTGGGCCATGCGCCCCGATTCCATCTCGCAGGCCTTCGAGCGGGTCTGCAAGGCGGCCGGTATCGAGGGCCTGACCTTCCACGACCTGCGGCATGAGGCGACCTCCAGACTTTTTGAAAAGGGGTTGGGGCTCATGGAGGTGGCCTCGATTACGGGGCATAAGACTATGCAGATGCTGAAGCGCTACACGCACCTGCGGGCCGAGGATTTGGTGGGGAGGTTGGGTTAAAACCGGTCTGGGCGTATGGGTTTTTCGCGAGCTTTCGGGAATGCCGCTCAGATTGCTATGATGACGCTTATGCAGAACTCGCCTTCAAGACCTGTATCCTGGGAAGCCGGTCGCCTCCTGGCTCCAGGCGGGGTCCTAGAGCGAGAGTACGGATCCCTTACCCGCCCGGTGGGGGGTGGCCGATGAGTAGATCAGCCCAACCAAGAGGGTCTCCGAACGATCGTTCACCCTCCAGGTCTGCGGTGACTCTATGGAGCCGGAGTTCACCGAGAGGGCGACGATTATCGTGGATCCGGCCCAGGTGGCCGTTCACGGGAGTTTTGTGATCGTGCGCCTCGATGACGCCCCGAAGGCCACCTTCAAGCAGCTCGTGATCGATGGAGGCAGTCGGTTTCTCAAGTCGCTCAACCCTCGCTATCCGGTGGTCGCGATTAATGGAAACGCCACGATCGTGGGAGTGGTGGTGGAACAAAGGAAGGGGTATTCGAAGTGAAGGAAAAATGGTAATCGACGACAAGCCAGAGGATGTCTGTTCATGTCCCAAGTCAGTTACTTGCCTATCAAGATGGTGCGAGAAGAGAATTTTAGGGGTAACACTGCGGACCTGAAGACAACAGGGTTCGCACAAAATGGGGACCGCTATGCATTAAAAACGCTCAGCGACGGACCCCTCCTTCCTTTAACCGAATGGCTGTGCTACGGGATCTGTAGAGAGATTGGCATAGCGACGCCAGGATTTGATATCGTGGAACGTGTTAACGGGACGCTTGCGTTTGGATCTCGGTGGGACGCTGATACCGTACCATTTGGCTCAAGGGGGGTAAACGCTATTGCTCGCGTCGCTCTCGTGAGCAATATGGGGGCGCAGATGATAAAACCGCTCATTCTAGATTATTTCCTGCCCAATCCTGATAGGCATTTCAATAACTTCCTCTACAGGAAGAGCGCTGACAATCACGAAATCGTCCTAGCCTTCGATTGGTCGCGCGTTGACTCCCTTAAAAACCAACCACTCTTTTCGCCGTGGCCTTGGGGACAACCGTGCAATAGTGCAACTTCCGTCGCCATCCTGAAGCGCTTACAGATATGGGACACAGATGTCGTGGCGAGTACAGCACGAGCCATTGAATCACTGCCGAGCCAAAAGATACGCGCGATTTTAGAGGGGGCACCAGAAACTTGGTGCCCGGAAGGTCTGGTAGACTCAATAGTTGTTTGGTGGGAAAATAGCGCCCCGCAGCGAGCTCGGGGGCTAACGCCATGACGCAAAAAGCGACCTATTCGGTTTTGCAGTATTTCCCTCACGCTAACCGCTCTGAACATGCTAACGTCGGTGTAATAGTGGCCATGCCTGATGGCAACATTCGGGCCCACATTGCACGAAACCTTAAGAAGGTCAGGTCGCTAGATCCGCACGCTGACCTTGAAGCCATTCGTGCTTGGGAGACAGAAATTCCAAAGTTGGCGCAAGACCTTGAGACACGGGGTCCTGCCGCTTTTGGTGTCTTGCGTGACTTTGGGGGCGTAAGCATATTTGACTCGGAAAGTCAGTTCCTTTTTTCTTCTGAACGCGACTACCAGGCAATGATTGATTCTGCCCTCAAGTCTCTCGTAGAAACTTCGCGGGCGAGGGCCGAAAGGCGCGAGCCGACCTCTCGGCTATTTCTGGATATCAAACGAGCATTTTCGAGTAACGGCTGGCTCGGCGTCAAACAAGCCGACATACGGAATCACAAGATCGTCCCTCGTTACCTTCTCGCAGGAGACGCGGCGGTAACAGCAGAATTTGCGCTTCGCAATGGGCGCTTGCACATTGTGGAAACCGTTGATTTCAGAATATCCACTCCATCCGCTAAGCGGCAGGAGGCCCTGAGCAAAGCTTTGGTCATAGATTTTGCGGCCGATGTGGAAGGGACCGCCATTAACAGCTATGTAATCGTCGCCGGGGCCACGTCCGACTCCGAAAGGCCAGTCCTTAGCTTACTAAGGCACTACTCCGAAAACATTGTGATGTGGGAGAGCCGCGAAGAGGTCAGCAGCTTTTTAGCGGTCATGGCGCGGGCTACAGGAAACATACTGCCGCCTGAAATGCCTACACATTAAAACACGAGACAGGAAAGCCATGACACCAAAGGAATATTCGATCGAGATCGAAACCGAGGACATACGGCTCCTCAATCTTACTGACATCGGACCGTATAGCGATTGTCCGATGACTCAGAACAGCAGGCGACGGCTTTCAACATCCAACAAGAGCGCCTTTGATTCTTGGTGTAACACTCTGAATGAGGCACGTCGAGCATTCAAGATTTTGTAGCAGCCCACACGGCCTTTTCTTTTACCCCCTCCCCCATTGACTTCCCCCTCCTACCGGCTCTATGGCATGTCAGGGCCGGCGTGCATCGCTCCCCCGACGATCATTCGGCAACCGCTTGTTTTCCGGTGGAGCGTTACCGACACGCGGTAGCGC
>JAJYPQ010000543.1 GCA_021795255.1 Pseudomonadota bacterium | reverse complement strand
ACAAATGGGCCCCTTTGAAGTCGGGGTTCAATCCGGCGCGCTTGAGGGCGCGACGTACCACGCCGCAAATGGCGCTCAAGCGAAGACCACGCCGCGGAGCTTTCATTCGGATAAAGACCGTGCGCGTCGAACACACGGGACGCACGTAACGCAGATAGCGGACTAGGGCCTCACCTACGTCTTTCGGCAACGGGAGTCGTTCCCATCGCTGACCTTTGCCGCGCACCACGATCTCGCCCCGCTCCCAGTCCAGGTCGTCCAAGGTCATGGCGAGCACTTCTCCGCCGCGCAACCCGAGTCGTGCCAAGATCATCAAGATCGCGTAATCCCGCTGACCGGACGGCGTGCGGCGATCGCAGCACCGAAGCAGTTGCTCGACCTGTTCGGGCGGGAGCGACTTGGGTAGGTGAGACAACCGCCACCGAGCCACCCCGAATAGGGCGGCGGCCAGATCCGTCTGTATCGCTCCCCGCTGGCGCAGGAAGCGCAGAAACGAGCGGAGCGCGGTGACCGCGGTTCCGGCATGAGTGCGGCTGACGCGCCGCCCTTGACGAAGAATGAAGCGATGCAGGTCCTGTGGTCGCAGATCCTGGAGGCGCAATGCCTCGCCCCCGAAGTGCTCGGTCAGAAATCTCCGCACGATGGGTAGATAGCTCATCACCGTCGTGCGTGCCAAGCCGCGTTCCGAGCTCAGGAATTCCCCATAATCTCGTACGAGCCGATCCACGGCGGTCCGGTCCATTCTCGGCGGTAACGCGGGGATCGCCCCGAGGCTGCGCAAAAACGCCAGCAGCTGGTGGCCAGTAGAAGCATCGCCACGCCCAATTGACCGGCGATGGTCGGCGTGAAACTGTGTGAGTCTCTCCTCATCCAGTTTGGCGAGCGGCGCTCGGCGTTGCTTCAACCAACGGCTGAGATCCGCTATCAGCGCACACTTGGACTTTATCGTGGGCGGGGCGTAATCCTCGCCTGCGAGGAACTCCGCAAATCTATCGACGTAAGTAGCGATTGGGTCAACGCACACGGGGTGGATTGATGTCGCTATAGAACTCTTGCGAATAATCTTCATCGTCCGTCTCCTGTAAAGCTGGGGGAAGATCCCCAACAGGAGACGAAAACTCAACATAAGAGCGATTGCAACATCGGGACCGGAACCGAATATGCACGCTCGGGCCATGCATTCACTGAGTTACGGCATGAGCCATTTCATGACGGTCCCTTTACTGCCGCCCTAGAGACCACGTTGGCTTTCCTGAACTCCCTCTGATTATTCCGCCATCATGTGCCCCCGATCACGTGATTCTCCGGGAAATCTACACTTGGCTTACTCGTTGCCGGAATAATCCGGGTGCCGGAATTATGCCGATAATTCCGCCAGCGGAATTATAGACACTCGTTTATCTGCCATCGACTGGAAGACTGGTACGCGCAGGGCCTTGATATTGATCGTAACATCCTCGCCTTGTCCACCTACGTGGGACACGCCAAAGTCACCGACACTTATTGGTACGTGACCGCCACCCCGGAGCTTCTGGCTCTTGCCGCCCAGCGCTTTACGCGCAACACAAGAGGTGCGTCATGAGCGCCCCGGTTCCCCAACCTTTTCCGGTCCTGTTGCAGCGGTTCTTCGTACAACGTCTGATGGACCAGCAGCACGTCACGCCTTGTACCGTGGCCGCCTATCGCGACAGCTTTCGCCTCCTGCTGGGCTTCGCTCATCGGCAGCTGCGCAAGCGGCCCAGCGACCTGTCTCTGGAAGACCTGAACGCTCCGTTCATTCTGGCCTTCCTCAAACATCTGGAGGTCGACCGTCATAACAGCATTCGCAGCCGCAACGCGCGCTTCGCCGCCATCCGCTCGTTTATGGAGTACGTCTCTTTCGAGGAGCCTTCGGCATTGGCCCTGGCGCAGTCGGTGCTGGCGATTCCCATGAAGCGTTTTGAGCAGCCATTGGTAGGGTTTCTGTCTCGGGGGCACATCGAGGCGATCCTCGCCGCTCCAGATGTCCATACCTGGACCGGGCAACGCGATCGCATGATGCTGACGGCCCTGTACAATACCGGCGCGCGTGTATCGGAGTTGATTCAGATGCGTGTCTCGGATCTCACCCTGGAACCGACCGCATGGGTTCGCATCCGGGGCAAGGGCCGGAAAGAACGATCAGTTCCGCTGTGGACCAGCACCGCCCAAGAGTTGAGGCGCTGGTTGCGCCAGCATCCTCGTGCCCCTGAGGAGCCGCTTTTCCCAGGTCGATCCGGCGGCCCGCTGACGCGCATCGGTTTTACCGAAAGACTGAAGCTCGCCGTCAAGGTCGCCGCCCAGCACTATCCGGAATTAGCCAAACGACGGGTCTTCCCTCACCTCGTGAGACACTCGGTCGCGATGCATATGCTGCAGTCAGGTGTGGACATCACGGTTATCGCCCTATGGCTTGGACATGAAAGTCCTGTGACCACCCATCGCTATATCGAGGCCGACATGGAGATGAAGGACCGGGCGTTGAAGGCACTGCAAGCGCCGTCCTGCACGCCCGCCCGGTACCGGCCAAAGGATGACGTCCTGCGGTTCCTTCAGAGCCTATAATTATGCAGGGTTCAGGGGTCGGCGAAAATGCCGACAACACGGGAGCCGATACCGATTTTCCCGGGAAATGACCGGGAAACGGCATCGACTCCCGTGTCCGTTGCGCTCTCGATTGATGACAACCTTCCATAATTTCGAACCGTGGATAACGGCGACCCACGCAAAAGGGTCGCAGACAGTTCTCGGTCGCATTGTTGTCGATCGGGATGCGCCCGTCGGTGAGATACACGACAAGCTTGTCCCATTCATTGGCGAGATAGCCAAGGGCTTTGCCCAAGGCGCTCTGCGGCGGGACGCCGGGGCGGTGGGTATCAAGCCAGGTCCGGAGCGTGTCCCACAGGGGCCGGGCATGAATCTCCCGGTGGCGTTGTCGCTCTTTAAAGCTCATGGTGCGCGCCTCCTTCTCGATCCGATAGAGCGCCTGGATCTGGACGAGCGCCTCCTCGGCCAAGCCTTTCTTTCGGTGCTTGCCTTGAGATTTGATCACCTCGTCGAACTTCCGTCGGCAATGGGCGACGCAACCGGCGTGGACGAGCCCCTGGGCGCGCGCGACTGCATTATAGG
>JAJYPQ010000542.1 GCA_021795255.1 Pseudomonadota bacterium | reverse complement strand
CCCCGAGTCCATGACGATGATCTCGTCCGCCCACGCCACAGATTGCAGGCACCGACCAATCATCGGTGCCTCATTTTTCGCAATGACTATTACGGACAAGCGCATAAGCCCCCAATTTTATCTCGATTGATGACAATGGCGCTTAATGACACAGCAACCCCTTTTAGAGCGGGTCCGGGAAGGCGCCCCCCTGATTCATCCTCAATGCACCCATGCCTCATGGCTACCCTAAGCTTGCCGGTCACAAATGGCGCACGCGGCCCTTGTCCTTATCTGTCCCGGACCCGCGCCCACAGCACCGCGGCCGGCGCAACGCCGCAGCGCCTCGCTACCATGTCGTTATTGCGGTCCAGGCCTCTGGAATCGATGCATCCGGCGGTTCCCGGTCATCCTTCTCCTGGTGATGTGCCGCGCCCCGTCTTCGCCAGCATCCTCACCCAGCGCTTGGACACGGATCGTCGGAACTTTCCGGTTAGGAGGTGTATGCGATGACGACCGCCCTGGCGGATTGCCGCGATGTTCTTGCTATCCCAGCCAAAGCCATCGTAGGCAGCGAGTTCCCCTGAAAGCGAGCCGATTTTAGCCATGCAGACGGTCCCTCGTATCCAAGACAATAGGGATTGTCGCCCACAAGGACCGCCCCATCACGGGTCAAGTATCATGTCTGTACTGGCCACTGCCGCAAAATACACCCCATGCCTGCTACCGCAAGCGCCGCGCGTGTCGGCGCGCGAACGGCCTGCGCACGATAAAGGGCTACGCCTATAAAAAGAACGAACACGTTCACCGCGTGCAGTTCACCCTGCGCCGCCGCCTAGTCGTGGCCGCCATCGTGTCTGCGGCCGTGATCATGGTGGACCAGAATCTCGCTTTCGATCATCGCCAGGGTTCCCTTTACACAACGATTCCTGTCGCGTCGAACACCGCCGCGCATCGACAGGCGTGCCTAAACCCTGGCCAATCGCCGCTCTCGCTCTTACCGAACGGTCACCCAGCCCAATTACCTGCAGGTTGCCTGGATCAAGGACGGGTTTCAGGTCGCTGACGACGCGAAAGTCAAAAGGTACCCTATCAGTGCCGGGGACGCCAATGCCGTGAGGACTATAGAACGAAACTGGCGGTCACCCACAGGAGGAGCGCTCCGTCCCCATGCCTCGCGGGACGGATATACCAGTGCTTTCATGGGATGCGCCCGCCCGTGAAATATACCCCAGTATGCCGCCGGTGATGGACCAGAATAGCAGGGCAAGATCCTGGTAGAAAAAATCGTCGGTCATATTTTTAGCAAGAACCCCAAGGATCATGGTCAAAAGTGCGATCGCAGCAAGGTGTCGATCATCGGTGCCCGGCGTCCGGTAAATTGGCCGAATGACCTTCAGGATGCTCCAGATCAACCACAGGAATGCGACGATTCCTGGCACGCCCATCTCGATCCCGTAGTTCAAAAAAATGTTATGGGCATGCCACAGATCAGGAGCCCTCCGTAACCATTGCGGGTATGCTAGCGCAAAAGCACCCAACCCGAAGCCGACACCATACAAAGGGTGATCCCATATCTTATGCACACAAAACGCCCAAAGCGGCCAACGCGGATCCTTCATGATGGTGGTGGTAACGACCTCGCTGAAGCCATCGAGTCGCGTCCCCGTCCGCAGCTGCAGGACGTTGTAAAAAACCGTCGCGATCCCGACAAGGAGCACCGCCCCTCCGCCGACGCCATACAACCATATGCGCGCACGCCCCCCCGGCTGACGCGGAAGCAGGAAAATAAGCAGAGTCACAATCTCGACGGCGAGAGCAAGCCAGAACATGCGGTTCGAGCCCAGATAGGCGGTCATGCAGCCGAACAGAGCAACGATAATCATCGCGACTCTTGTGCGCAGCTTGGTCTCTTTCGCGGCCAGGATGATCGACATCAGGGGAATGATGGTAATGACGTAGGTCGTAAACTTCCCGACACCATCGTATATGGTGGTTGGGCCGACAGCCATGCCCGTGACGTTCCATTCAGCCCACCCCCCCGCCGCGAGGAGCACGAGCGCACCGATAGGCAAAACCATAAGGAGCCGCGCAACCTGTTTCTTTCTGCATAAAAAGAAAAAAAGCACATAGGCGACGAAGCTATAGAGGGTCTCCGCTTTGATCGCGCCCAGCGTAAAAAGTGGGCTGACAGCGGTTGTGAGGGATAGGAGCTGTATAGCCAACCACACAATCCAAGGCCCCTTAAGCGGAAGAAGGCTCCAGTCCTTCCGCGTTGTGCCGAACACGACGAGCGTAGCCGAAAGGAACAGCGCGATAAGCCGCAAGCTCACGGTATGCGGGATCGGCAAAATAAAAAGGAATATGGCTGCCAGCGCAACAGCAACCCTGTCCTGCCGCGTCATGTCATGCCATAACCGGCAGGCCTCTCCGGCTACCACTCAAGCCTCCCGACCAAGCAGGCCAGATCACGCAAGCGTACAACACACCCCACCCGCAGACCACCAAACCCCATTTAAGTCCCTTCATGCCGCGAGGCTCGCCCGTGCTGCCCATCTTCTAAACCAAACTCGATGCCCACAGACCCTGGTGAGCGCGTGTGTGCTCGGGCGGGTCGTTAAAGGCGCCAAAAACCTTAGCGGGAATGATGAGGGAGGGCCTAGACCAAGTCAATTGGTGGTAAGCAATGGCAGCAATTCTCAATGTGAACGGATGCTGTTTCGGAACGTGGCGGCTGTTCACCCGACCGAGCCCTGGAGATGGTATGAACGCCCCCATTTCTGATGCCGAGGGGGCGCGGGCTACAGGATAAAAACTCTCCCAACGGCACCCATATGTCAAAATAATGTGTGAGTCTGCATCGCGACAGGAAGGAGCGAAGCGGGGGCCCTACGCCTCCCGTGGGCTCCTCGCCCTCGCTTCGCTCTCCATGGCTCGGTCGTCGGGTTCGCTCACGCCGGCCGCGCCCCGTGGAGGGCCGCTAGGACGGCGTCGACTCGCGTGCGACCGCTCGCGCCAATAGCGCTTGAATTAGTCGACACGAAATTTGGCTCCTTCCCCATAAACATTCCTCAATCTCCAATTGCTGCGCTTTCACCCCTAACGCGGGACGCGAGCGCTCATTTTATCGCACGAATCCGCCGCACTTAAGATCACACATTTTCGCGATCACTTTCCAAGAAG